>NZ_JBEYFC010000041.1:0-31001 GCF_040634175.1 Streptomyces sp. NPDC007162 | reverse complement strand
GTCGGCAGTTGGAATGAGCGGTCCCCGCTTGCGGGACTAAGCTGCGGAAGGACAGGGAGGGGAAGTTCCCCCCACTGCCTGACCGCTCTGAGGAGCGATTAACGATGTTCGAGAGGTTCACCGACCGCGCGCGGCGGGTTGTCGTCCTGGCTCAGGAAGAAGCCCGGATGCTCAACCACAACTACATCGGCACCGAGCACATCCTCCTGGGCCTGATCCACGAGGGTGAGGGTGTCGCCGCCAAGGCCCTTGAGAGCCTCGGGATTTCGCTCGAGGCGGTCCGCCAGCAGGTGGAGGAGATCATCGGCCAGGGCCAGCAGGCCCCGTCCGGGCACATCCCCTTCACCCCCCGTGCCAAGAAGGTCCTGGAGCTGTCGCTCCGGGAGGCCCTTCAGCTGGGCCACAACTACATCGGCACGGAGCACATCCTGCTCGGCCTGATCCGTGAGGGCGAGGGCGTCGCCGCCCAGGTCCTGGTCAAGCTGGGCGCTGATCTCAACCGGGTGCGGCAGCAGGTCATCCAGCTGCTCTCCGGCTACCAGGGCAAGGAGACCGCCACCGCCGGCGGCCCTGCCGAGGGCACCCCCTCGACGTCCCTGGTCCTCGACCAGTTCGGCCGGAACCTCACCCAGGCCGCTCGCGAGTCCAAGCTCGACCCGGTGATCGGGCGCGAGAAGGAGATCGAGCGGGTCATGCAGGTGCTGTCCCGCCGTACCAAGAACAACCCGGTCCTGATCGGTGAGCCCGGCGTCGGCAAGACCGCCGTCGTCGAGGGCCTCGCCCAGGCCATCGTCAAGGGCGAGGTGCCCGAGACCCTCAAGGACAAGCACCTCTACACCCTGGACCTCGGTGCCCTGGTCGCCGGCTCCCGCTACCGCGGTGACTTCGAGGAGCGCCTGAAGAAGGTGCTCAAGGAGATCCGCACCCGCGGCGACATCATCCTGTTCATCGACGAGCTGCACACGCTGGTCGGTGCGGGTGCCGCCGAGGGCGCCATCGACGCGGCTTCCATCCTGAAGCCGATGCTGGCCCGCGGTGAGCTGCAGACCATCGGTGCCACCACCCTGGACGAGTACCGCAAGCACCTGGAGAAGGACGCGGCCCTGGAGCGCCGCTTCCAGCCCATCCAGGTCGCCGAGCCGTCCCTGCCGCACACGATCGAGATCCTCAAGGGTCTGCGTGACCGGTACGAGGCCCACCACCGGGTCTCCATCACGGACGAGGCGCTGGTCCAGGCGGCCACTCTGGCCGACCGCTACATCTCGGACCGCTTCCTGCCGGACAAGGCGATCGACCTGATCGACGAGGCCGGTTCCCGGATGCGCATCCGCCGGATGACCGCGCCGCCGGACCTGCGCGAGTTCGACGAGAAGATCGCCGCCGTCCGCCGGGACAAGGAGTCCGCGATCGACTCGCAGGACTTCGAGAAGGCCGCCTCCCTGCGCGACAAGGAGAAGCAGCTCCTGGCCGCCAAGGCCAAGCGGGAGAAGGAGTGGAAGGCCGGCGACATGGACGTCGTCGCCGAGGTCGACGGCGAGCTGATCGCCGAGGTCCTCGCCACGGCCACCGGCATCCCGGTCTTCAAGCTGACCGAGGAGGAGTCGTCCCGCCTGCTGCGCATGGAGGACGAGCTCCACAAGCGGGTCATCGGCCAGGTCGACGCCGTCAAGGCGCTGTCGAAGGCGATCCGCCGTACGCGTGCCGGTCTGAAGGACCCGAAGCGCCCTGGTGGCTCGTTCATCTTCGCCGGTCCGTCCGGTGTCGGTAAGACCGAGCTGTCCAAGGCCCTCGCCGAGTTCCTCTTCGGTGACGAGGACGCGCTGATCTCCCTCGACATGTCGGAGTTCAGCGAGAAGCACACGGTGTCGCGTCTCTTCGGTTCGCCCCCCGGCTACGTGGGCTACGAAGAGGGCGGCCAGCTGACCGAGAAGGTCCGCCGCAAGCCGTTCTCCGTCGTTCTCTTCGACGAGGTGGAGAAGGCCCACCCGGACATCTTCAACAGCCTGCTGCAGATCCTGGAGGACGGTCGCCTGACCGACTCCCAGGGCCGGGTCGTGGACTTCAAGAACACGGTCATCATCATGACGACCAACCTCGGCACCCGGGACATCTCCAAGGGCTTCAACCTGGGCTTCGCGGCCTCGGGTGACACGAAGACCAACTACGAGCGCATGAAGAACAAGGTCCAGGACGAGCTCAAGCAGCACTTCCGGCCCGAGTTCCTCAACCGCGTCGACGACGTGGTCGTCTTCCCGCAGCTGACGCAGGAGGACATCCTGCGGATCGTCGACCTGATGATCAGCAAGGTGGACGAGCGCCTGAAGGACCGGGACATGGGCATCGAGCTCTCCCAGTCCGCCAAGGAGCTGCTGTCCAAGAAGGGCTACGACCCGGTGCTGGGCGCGCGTCCGCTGCGCCGCACGATCCAGCGCGAGGTCGAGGACACGCTCTCGGAGAAGATCCTCTTCGGCGAGCTGCGTCCCGGCCACATCGTGGTCGTCGACACGGAGGGCGAGGGCGACACCGCGACCTTCACCTTCCGCGGCGAGGAGAAGTCGGCACTCCCCGACGTCCCGCCGATCGAGCAGGCGGCCGGCGGAGCCGGACCGAACCTGAGCAAGGAGGCGTAGCCCTTCCGGGGTGAGCCGATGACAGGGCCGGTGCTTTTCGAAGCACCGGCCCTGTCGCGTGCGTGGCGCGGACTACGACAGCTGGCCGTCGTAGTCCGGCAGCTTGAACGTCCTGTCGGCGTGGCCGCCCGAGAGGTCGGTGGCGCTGTTGCCGATGTTCGCGATGATGTCGTAGCCCTTGTCCTCGATGGCGACGCGCCGGGCGGTCTTGTAGGCGGCGACGTCCTTGAAGAGGTCGAGGAAGCCGCGGACGTAGAGGCCGGAGACGCGGTAGCCGTCGTACTCAAGGTTGTACTCGGTGGGCAGGTGGACGATCCCCGGGCGGGCCGTCACGAAGAACAGCTCGACGCCGTGCTGCTGGGCGTACTCGGCCACCTTCAGGACCGGCTTGTTGGCCGGCTGGGGATAGCTGAAGCCGAAGTCGGTCTCCAGCGTGGTGTTGTCGATGTCGAAGACGATCGCCTGCTTCTCGCCCGGCTTCGCGGCGGCGACGCGGCTCTTCAGATACGGCAGGGCCTGGTCCATCACGGTCTGGCAGTCCTGCTGCCAGGTGGCGTGGTCGACCGTGGTGGAGGCGCTCTCCGGCACGGCCTGGGCCGGCGCGGCCGTGCCGGCGAGCGCGGCCAGCAGGACGGCGGTGACGGACATGCGGCGGGCCCAGGTGCCTGTAATCATCGGTGGCGGTGTCCTCTCACGTCCATGGCGATGTCAGGTGCATGATGAGCGGACCAGGTGGCGCGAGAGGAAGCGTAGGGTTACCGATGGGTAGGAAGCTGGAGGTGTGACCGGTGGGGCCCATCAGTCTGAATGCCGGCTTGTGTCGAACGCCGCTGGTCAGCGTGGTGCCCGTCACATTTGGGCGGGTGTGGATCTCGGTGACTGGTGACATACCGCACGGGCGAAATGTCGGGTACTAGCGGAGATAGTGGGACCTGTGGGCGAGGTGAAGGGGCTCGGCGCCCGGAGGTGGCAGGGGTGTGACGACGTCGGGGTGGGGTCGGGCGGTCGGGGGGTCTGTCAAGAAAGGGTCATGTGTGAGGGCGGATACTACGAAGTGCCGTAGACGGGACGTTTGAGCAGCGGGCGGTGTCCGGGTTACCAAGGGATGGCCCACCCGGTGCGCGGCCGGCGAGAGAGCCGGTGCGCCGGTGGGTTCCCTGTTGCCTACCCCACGAGGTTCCGATGTCCCTGCGCGCCGCTCTCCGTGCCCCCCGTCCGTCCTCGCTGCGCAAGCGTGCCGCCGTTCTGGCCGCCGGTGCCGCGGTGACGGCGGTCGTGGGGTCGGGTGTCGCGTCGGCTGCCACCTCCGGCGCCGCCGCCTGGGTCGACCCGGTGAAGAAGTACACGCTCTCCGCGACCTTCGACCAGGCCGGTGGCATGTGGACCGCCCGGCACAGCGGCCAGGACTTCGCCGTGCCCACCGGCACCGAGGTCGCCGCCGCCCACGGCGGCACCGTCGTCAAGGCCGGCGGCAACGGCGCCGGCGACGGCCCCGCGTACGGCAACGCCGTCGTCATCAAGCACGCCAACGGCCAGTACTCGCAGTACGCGCACCTCTCCCGCATCGACGTGAGGGTCGGGCAGGTCGTGAAGACCGGTCAGCACATAGCCCTGTCCGGCAGCACCGGCAACTCCACCGGCCCGCACCTGCACTTCGAGATCCGCAAGACGCCGAACTACGGCTCCGCCGTCGACCCGGTCGCCTTCCTGCACGCCCAGGGCGTGACCGTCTAAGCGGGCCGGTCAGAACCTTGGTGGGCCTGGGTCACCAGGTCCATGGCGACCTCCAGAACCGCTTCCCGCTTCTTCTGGAGGTCGCCCTCGATGTCCTGCAGCACGAACATGCCGGCGTGCAGCGTGAACATCGCGCTGACGCAGCGGACCTGGTCGGTCAGCGGTGCGTCCGGGTCCATCAGGATGTCCCGCAGGCCGCGCATCCGGTCCTTGAAGGTGTCACCGATGCGCAGCTCCCGGACCGTCGCCTGGTTCTCCTGCATGAACCGGAACAGGGGTTCCGCGTCGCCGAGCGCCTTGCTGTAGCGCCGGACGATCTCCTGTTTGGTCTCCAGGGTGTGCGGCTGGTCCTTGCCCCACTCGATCAGGTCGCTGATGGGCTGCGTCAGATCCTCGAAGACGCCGACCAGGATCTCTTCCTTGGTCTTGAAGTGGTAGTACAGGGCTGCCTTGGTCACGTCGAGGCGCTCGGCGATCTCCCGCAGGGAGGTCTTCTCGTAGCCCTGCTCGGCGAAGAGTTCGAGCGCCACGTCCTGGATGCGCTGGCGGGTGTTGCCGCGGCGCTGCTGCTTGGTGCCGTCCATGGTGACGCCCATCCTCTTACTCCTCGCACTCCCGCGAAACATCGTCCCGCCGGACGCCGTCGTCCGCCCCGGGAAACTTACTTGACGCCCGGCTAGTTACAGGTCTACCTTCCCAGTGTAGTGAACTAGCCGGGCGGCAAGTAAGTACCTGCCGCCAGGGGGAGTGGGAGAGATGGCGGACACCCAGGCGGCCGTGACCGGCCAGGAGACTCCGGGGGCACCGGAGACGGCGGAGCAGCCGGAGAAACAGCCGAGGAGCGTACGGGTCGTACTGCTCGCGCTCATGATCGCGATGATGCTCGCGATGCTCGACAACATGATCGTGGGCACCGCGATGCCGACGATCGTGGGCGAGCTGGGCGGCCTCGAGCACCTGTCGTGGGTGGTGACCGGGTACACCCTGGCGACCGCCGCGGCGACCCCGATCTGGGGCAAGCTCGGCGACATGTACGGGCGCAAGGGCGCCTTCATGACCTCCATAGTCATCTTCCTGATCGGCTCCGCGCTCAGCGGAATGGCCCAGAACATGGGCGAGCTGATCGGGTTCCGGGCCGTTCAGGGGCTCGGGGCCGGTGGTCTGATGGTCGGTGTCATGGCGATCATCGGTGACCTGATCCCGCCCCGCGAGCGCGGCAAGTACCAGGGCATGATGGCCGGCGTCATGGCGCTCGCGATGATCGGCGGCCCGCTGGTCGGCGGCACCATCACCGACAACTGGGGCTGGCGCTGGGCCTTCTACATCAACCTGCCGCTGGGCGTGATCGCGCTGGCCGCCATCAGTGCCGTGCTGCACCTGCCGAAGAAGCGGAACAAGACCCGCATCGACTACCTCGGCGCCGGTCTGCTGACCCTCGGCATCACCTCCATCGTGCTGGTCACCACCTGGGGCGGCTCCGAGTACGCCTGGACGTCCGCGCGGATCATGGAACTGATCGCCATCGGTGTCGTCGCGCTCGTCGGGTTCGTCTTCTGGCAGACCAAGGCCGCCGAGCCGGTGCTGCCGCTGCACATCTTCCGCAGCCGCAACTTCACCCTCATGTCGATCATCGGCTTCATCGTGGGCTTCGTGATGTTCGGCGCCACGCTCTTCCTGCCGCTCTACCAGCAGTCCGTGCAGGGCGCGTCCGCGACCAACTCCGGTCTGCTGCTGCTGCCGATGCTCGGCGCGATGCTGGTGACCTCGATGGTCGCCGGCCGGGTCACCACCAACACCGGCCGCTACAAGATCTTCCCCCTCGTGGGCGGTGTGCTGCTGGCCGTCGGGCTGTACCTGCTGTCCACCATGGACACCGGCACCACCCGGTTCACCTCCGGGCTGGACATGGCCGTCGTCGGCCTCGGCATGGGCTGCCTGATGCAGATCACCATGCTGGTCGCGCAGAACAGCGTCCAGATGAAGGACATGGGCGTCGCGTCCTCCTCCACCACCCTGTTCCGGACGCTCGGCTCCTCCTTCGGTGTCGCGATCATGGGTGCGGTCTTCAACGACCGGGTCAAGCACGTCATGTCCGAGCGGGGCGGCGCGATGGCGGCCAAGGCCACCGAGAAGTCCGCCTCGCTGGACGCGGCGAGCCTGGCGAAGCTGCCCGCACCGGTGCGCGAGGCCTACCAGCAAGCGGTGTCGGCCGGCACGCACTCGGCGTTCCTGCTGGGCGCCGTGATCGCCGTGGCGGTGCTGGTCGCGGCGGTGTTCGTCAAGGAGGTGCCGCTGAAGAGCGGGCCGGCCGTCGACGAGGAGACGGCGCCGATCCAGTTGGCCGAGGCCGTCTGACGACACTGCTCACCGACGTCTGACGACGCTGCTCACCGACGCCGGCCGGCTGGTTCCCCAGCCGGCCGGCGTTGTCAGTACCGCGTGCCACCATCGGCCTCATGGACGACTGCGTCGGCGGCGTGCCAGGGACGCCCTGGACCGGGACCGGACGGACGTCCGCGCCTTGGAGGAGGCGCACGGCGAGGTGCCCGTCAGGGGTGCCGGGAGCGGCTTCCCGCCTGGGCCGGTCCCGGGAGCATCGGATAGCTGCCGGTGGCCGTCGGGGCGTGTTCGGGGAGCCACAGGACGGCCACCGCACCCTCCGCCGGAATGTGCGCGGGAGCCCCGGCCGGGCGGATGTTGCGGAAGGTCAGACGGGCGCCCAGCACCCGCGCCTGCCCGGCCGCGATGGTCAGCCCCAGGCCGTGCCCCTGGCCCGCGCGGTCCGCGCTGCCGGTGCGGAACCGGCTCGGCCCCTCCGCGAGGAGTTCCTCGGGAAAGCCGGGGCCGTGGTCGCGGACCCGGATGACCCGGCCCTCGACGGTCACCTCGATCGGCGGCCTGCCGTGCCGGGCCGCGTTGGCGAGCAGGTTGAACAGCACCCGCTCCAGCCGCCGCGGATCGGTGGTGACCTCCGACTCGTGCACCACCCGCACCTCGATCGCCGGGTCCTTCGCCGCCACCCGCCGGGACACGAACTCGCCCAGCAGGATGTCCTGCAGCTCGGCCCGCTCGGAGGCGCTGTCCAGCCGGGCCACCTCCAGGACGTCCTCGACGAGGGTGCGCATCGCCTTCGCCCGGTCCAGGACCAGTTCCGTCGGGCGGCCCGGGGGGAGGAGCTCGGCGGCCGTGAGCAGCCCCGTCACCGGCGTACGCAGCTCGTGCGCGATGTCGGCGGTCACCCGCCGCTCGGCCTCCAACCGCTGCTGCAGCGCGTCCGCCATGGCGTCCACGGCGCGCGCGAGATCGTCGGTCTCGTCCCGTACGACCCCGCCGATGGCCTCCCGCACCCGCACGTCCGGCTCGCCCTGGGCGACCTGGTTGGCCGCGGCCGCCGCCTTGCGCAGCCGACGCGAGAGCTGCCCGCCGATCAGCACGCCGAGCGCGCTGCCGCCGAGGACCACCGCGATGGAGCCGATGACGAGGGCCTGGTCGAGATCCTTCAGCACGTTGCTGCTGCGGTTCGGGAAGGTGCCGTGCAGGGACAGCACCCGCCCGTCCTTGGCCTGCACGGCTGCCCAGATGTCCGGCGCACCGCTGCCGTGGTCGATGACGTCGGTCGCCCGGCGGCCCGCGTCGACCTTGTCGCGCAGGGCGTCCGGCAGCAGCGGGTCGTTGACCTTGACGTCGGGGAAGTTCGCCCGGCCGAACAGCTCGTAGTTGCGCTGGGCGATCTGCAACCGCTCGTTGGCGAGGTCGCGTGCGTTGTCCAGCATCGAGACCCGGGCCGCGTTGTGCACCACCAGGCTCAGCGCGATCGCGACCAGCGCGCCGACCAGCGCGATGGCCGCGCTCAGCTTCCACCGGAGCCCGGTGCGCAGTCCCGGGCCGCTGTGCCGGATGTGTCTGGTGAACCCCCGCATGGCCGCCTCGCTCAGGCCTTCAACTTGTAGCCGAAACCGCGGACCGTCTCGATCCGGTCCTGACCGATCTTCGTGCGCAGCCGCTGCACGTGCACGTCGACGACCCGGGTGTCCCCGCCCCAGCCGTAGTCCCAGACGCGTTCGAGCAGCTTGTCGCGGGAGAGCACGGTCCCCGGTGCCGAGGAGAACTCCAGGAGCAGCCGCATCTCGGTCGGGGTGAGCGCGACCGGCTGTGCGGCCCGGCGCACCTCCATGCCCTCCGTGTCGATCTCCAGATCGCCGAAGGTGAGCAGACCGCCGGTCACCGGCGCCGCGTCCTCATGCGGCTTCTCGCCGCCGCTCGCGTGCCCGAAGCGGCGCAGCACCGCCCGGATCCGGGCGACCAGCACGGCCCCGTCGAACGGTTTGGTGACGTAGTCGTCGGCGCCCGCCTCCAGGCCGAGGACCACGTCGATCGAGTCGGCGCGCGCCGACAGCATGATCACCGGCACGGTGGACTCGTCCCGGATGCGCCGGCACAGGCTCACCCCGTCCAGGCCCGGGACCATCACGTCCAGCAGGGCGATGTCGGGCCGGTCCGCACGGAACGCATCCAGCCCCGACAGCCCGTCGGGCATGGCGGTGACCGCGAAGCCGTCCCGCTCCAGGGCGAGCTGCGTGGCCTCGCGGATGACGTCGTCGTCCTCGACGAACAGGACGTGGGTCTGGTCTGCCATCCGGCTCTCTCGTGTGGTCGTTGTGGGGTGGGGGCCGGGTCAGCCGGCGGCGGTCGGGTCCTCGGTGGCGTCGCCGCCGGCCGCGTTGCCGTAGTCGGTGTGGTGGAAGTCCTCCTGGACGAAGCGTCCCGAGGTCCAGCGGTAGGTGATCACGTTCTCGCCCGAGGGACTCGACACCGGGTCCCCCTTCTCGTACACCTGCTTGGTCACGCTCAGGTCGCCCTTGTCGATCTCCGCGTAGACCGGGGACTCCTCGGCCTTGAAGACATTCTTGTACGAGCCGTCCTCCCTGCGGTACACGTACGCCCCGACTCCCACCGCGTCCCCGCAGGTCAGCACGTTGACGACGACGTCGTCCAGCTGGCCTCCGGTGAGATCGCCGTAGGTCACGTCGACCGGGTACTCGGTGCCCGCACAGGGTTTGAGGTCCCGCTTCACGGTGGCCGAGACCGCCGGGTCGGCCTTCACCAGGGCGACCGCGTCGACCTTCTCGTAGGTCTGCGACGGGTTGGGCGAAGGGGCCTTGGCGGCCGGGGCGCGCTCGACCGAGTCGGAGTGGGCCGGCCCCTCGTCACGGGCGCCGGTGCCGCCGGTGCCGCAGGCCGCGGCGAAAAGGGCGACGGCGGCGACCACGGTCGCCGCCGTGATCACCGCCTGTGCGCCCGCCGGGCCCCTGTCGGGCCCCGCGTCGGTCAGGCCGCGCAACGCTCCTGCTCCTCACGCTCCAGCGCGCGTGCGTCGAGATCGCGGGACTCCAGCTCCTCGCGGAGCCGGGCGAGCGCCCGGTGCAGCGTGCTCTTGACCGTTCCGGCCGACATGCCGAGGGCGGCGGCCGTCTCCTCCGTGGACATCTGCTCCCAGTGTCGCAGCACCACGACGCTGCGCTGCTTCGGAGCCAGAACCTTCATGATGTCCATAAGGAGAGCGCGGTCCGCGTGCTGCTCGGTGGAGTCGTCCACGCAGGCGTCGGGCATCTGCTCGGTCGGGACCTCTTCCAGCTTGCGGGCCCGCCACCACTCGGTCCGCGTGTTGATCATGACCCGGCGCAGGTAGGCGTCCGCGAGTTTCTTGTCGGCGATGCCGTCCCACCGGCCGTACGTCCGTACCAGCGCGGTCTGGAGCAGGTCCTGGGCGTCCGTCGGGTCCGGGACCAGCCGGCGGGCGCTGCGCAGCAGCGCGTCCTGCCGGGTGCGGACGTACTCCTCGAATCCGAGCACCTCGCCCTGCGCCATGATCAACCGCCTCCCGATCCCCGTTTTCCCCGGCCCTCGGCCCCTGAGTTCCTGCTCTGGTCACTGCTGTCCCGCGGTCCTGGCGGGCACAGAAACGAAGCTACGGACTCGTTGTCACGGGGCTGTGCGGACCAGCCTGCGGGTAGCAATCGGCTGTCCGTCGGTTGTGTAACGGAAGTAGGTTCGGGGTAAGCGGGCAGGGGTCTATGCCCGGTTACCAGGCGATTTGCCCAGTGGTCGGGGCCGTAACACAGCCCCGGCCGCTGTGATGTGGCTGTGTGTCAGCCCAGCGGAAGCCGGTACAGGCCGCCCGCGAGCGGCTCCACCAGTCCGTCCGATACCAGCCCGTCCAGGGCGCGCGCCCGCTGCACCGGCTCGTGCCACACCCGGTCGAGCGCCGTCTGCGGCACGGGGGCGTGCGCCTCGCGCAGTACGGCGAGCAGCTTGCCGCGCACCTGCCGGTCGGTACCGGCGTACGTCTGCCCGCGCCGCGGCGGCCCCTCGTGCTCCGGCTTGCCGGCCAGCCGCCAGGCGCACTGCGCGGCGATCGGGCACCGCAGGCACGTCTCGTTCTTCGCCGTGCACACCAGCGCGCCCAGCTCCATGGAGGCGGCGGCCCAGCGGGCCGCGGTCCGCTCGTCCGCGGGCAGCAGCTCACGGGCGAGCTTGCGCTCGGCGGCGGTGGTGGCGTTCGGCGGGTACTGCACCCCGGTCACGGCCCGCGCGAGCACCCGCCGCACGTTCGTGTCCAGCACGGCGTGCCGCTGCCCGTACGCGAACGACGCGACGGCCGCGGCCGTGTACTCGCCGATCCCGGGCAGCGCGAGCAACTGCGCGTGGTCGGTGGGTACGTCGCCGCCGTGCCGTTCCGTTATGGCGACCGCGGCGCCGTGCAGCCTGAGGGCACGGCGCGGGTAGCCGAGCCGCCCCCAGGCGCGGACCGCCTCACCGGGCGCCTCCGCGGCGAGGTCGGCGGGGCGCGGCCAGCGGGCCAGCCACTGCTCGTAC
Source organism: Streptomyces sp. NPDC007162 (assembly GCF_040634175.1). Classification (NCBI taxonomy): domain Bacteria; kingdom Bacillati; phylum Actinomycetota; class Actinomycetes; order Kitasatosporales; family Streptomycetaceae; genus Streptomyces; species Streptomyces sp. NPDC007162. Next base: position 19,761 of record NZ_JBEYFC010000041.1, on the reverse strand, counting down.
ACCGGCAGCACGCGGCTGACCGGCGTCTGCTGCAACATGAACTCGCTGACCATCACACCCCACGGGCCCGCTTCCGGGCGGCGCCAGGGGAGGTCGCGGGCGTGGGTGTCGAACCAGGCGATCACAGGGGTGTGCAGCTTCTCAGTCATGGCCCTTCCGATCCTGCCACGTCCCGCGACGGCCGGGGCGGACGTGGTGGGTGACGAGGCCGGGGTTGACGGCGTCGAGGACGAAGAAGAGCCGGACCGACGGAAGTTGCCGGAATGATGATCCGGAAAAGTTGAGGTTCGGGCGGCGGGTGGGGCGAGGAAGTACTTGGATCTCTCGTACAGTTTGCGCCGTGGGATCTCTGCGCAATCCGGTCGGGCCGCTTCCCTCCTCCATCTACTGGCGACGGAGGGCCATCATGCTGTCCGCGGTCGTCGTACTGGCGCTGCTGATCGCATGGATCGTGACGTCGGGCGGCGGGGGCGGCAGGAAGGGCGCCGACGGATCCAACGGCAAGAATCCCGTGTCCACGATCACGCCGGGGCCGTCCGGCAGCGGCCCCGCGATCAGCCAGGCCCCCGGCGGCCGGGACGAGTCGAGCGGCGGCGGGTCGGGGTCCGGGTCCGGATCCGGCAGCGGTGGCACCGGCTCGGGTACGGGCGACGGGAGTTCGGGCGGTACGGGGGGCGGATCGACGTCGGGTTCGTCCGGTACCGCCGGTTCCTCGGCCGGCCCGGGCGACGACGTGACCTCCGGCTCCGGCGGTACGGTCGCCTCGCTGCCGGGGTCTTCCTCCCTCCCCAACTGCACCGCGGGCACCGTGTCGTTGACCTTGAAGAGCCTGCACAACTCCTACTCGCCGGAGCAGACGCCGACCTTCGAACTCGCCGCGAAGAACACCTCGTCCAGTGACTGCAAGATCGATCTGGGCCCGAAGAACGCGGTGTTGACGATCACCGCCTCGTCCGCGGACAACAGCTACTGGTCCTCCGCCGACTGCCCGACGGCGGCGGGGAGCCGGTGGTACCGGGTGCCGGCCGGCAGCAGCATCACGTACACCCTGAAGTGGGACCGCAAGCCGAGCGCGGCCCAGTGCGCGACGCCCCCGGCAGGATCGGCCGGCGCGGGCACGTACCTCCTGCAAGCGGCGGTCCCGGGCTACGCGAAGGCCCAGGCGTCGTTCGTGCTGTCGGCGGACTAGGGGCGCCGGGGGAGGAACTGCGCGAGCAGCCCCCACCGGCCCGCGGCCGCCGTATACCGCAACCGCCAGAACTACCAGGCGAAATCAGACATACCGCTCAAGAATCGAAGACTCGGCCAACCGCGACAACCCCTCGCGCACACTTCGCGCCCGCGCCTCCCCGACCCCGTCCACCGTCTGGAGGTCGTCCACACTCGCGGCGAGCAGCTTCTGCAGCCCGCCGAAGTGCTCCACCAGCCGGTCGATGATCGCCCCCGGCAGCCGCGGCACCTTCGCCAGCAGCCGGAAACCGCGCGGCGACACCGCCGAGTCCAGCGCCTCCGGCGACCCCGTGTACCCCAACGCCCGCGCCACGGTCGGCATCTCCAGCAGCTCCGCATGGCTCAGGGCGTCCAGCTCGTAGAGTGCCTCGTCGACCGTGCGGGACCGCTTCGCCGTCGGCTCGGGCACGTAGTCCCGGACCACCAGCTCACGCTCGGGCTCGACCCCCGCGATCAACTCGTCCAGCTGGAGTGCCAGGAGCCGCCCGTCGGTGCCCAGTTCGACCACGTACTCGGCGATCTCCGTGGCGATCCTGCGGACCATCTCGAGGCGCTGGGCGACGGCGGACACGTCCCGGACCGTCACCAGGTCCTCGATCTCCAGCGCCGACAACGTCCCCGCGACCTCGTCCAGGCGGAGCTTGTACCGCTCCAGGGTCGCGAGCGCCTGGTTCGCGCGGGAGAGGATCGCCGCCGAGTCCTCCAGGACGCGGCGCTGCCCGGCGACGTACAGGGCGATCAGCCGCATCGACTGGGAGACCGAGACCACCGGGAAGCCGACCTGCTTGGAGACCCGGTCCGCCGTCCGGTGCCGGGTGCCCGTCTCCTCCGTGGGGATCGTCGCGTCCGGTACGAACTGGACCCCCGCCCGCAGGATCTTCGACAGGTCGGAGGAGATCACGATCCCGCCGTCGAGTTTGCACAGCTCCCGCAGCCGGGTCGCCGTGAACTCGACGTCCAGCACGAAGCCGCCCGTGCACATCGCCTCGACCGTCTTGTCGAAGCCGAGCACGATCAGCCCGCCCGTGTTGCCGCGCAGGACCCGCTCCAGGCCGTCCCGCATGCCGGTGCCCGGAGCCACGGCGCTCAGCGAGGCGCGCATCAGGCCCTCGGAACCGGCACTCCCGCCGGACTTTCCGGGAGCCGATGCCCGGTCGTTGGCTGCCACTGCACTCCTCCGGTCGCAGGTTCTGAGGCGCTGCCGCACCCGCACTCGGTTCGTACGGACGGGCGAGACCAGGGCAAAGTCTACCGGCGCTCCTCCGCCTCCCGTGGGGCCTCCCGGCGACGGGAGCGCGGCAGCACCCGCAGCGCGTCCCCCATGTCGGCGACCTCCAGGACCTTCATGCCCGGCGGGACCTTGCCGGGATCGCCCGGTACGAGCGCGTGCGTGAAGCCGAGCCGGTGCGCTTCCGAGAGCCTGCGCTGGACGCCGGTGACCCGTCTGACCTCGCCCGCGAGGCCGACCTCGCCGATGGCGACGAGGTTCTTCGGGAGCGGGGTGTCGCTGGCGGCGGAGGCCAGGGCGAGGGCGATGGCCAGATCGGCGGCGGGCTCGGAGAGCTTCACCCCGCCGACGGTCGCGGAGTAGATGTCCCGCTTGCCGAGCGCGCTGATCCGGCCGCGCTGCTCCAGGACGGCCAGCATCATCGAGACCCGGGAGGTCTCCAGACCGGAGGTGGTCCGGCGCGGGGAGGGGATCTGCGAGTCCACCGTGAGCGCCTGGACCTCGGCGACCAGCGGGCGGCGGCCCTCCAGGGTGACCGTCAGGCAGGTGCCCGGGACCGGTTCGGCGCGCCGGGTCAGGAAGAGTCCGCTCGGGTCGGTGAGACCGGTGATGCCCTCGTCGTGCAGTTCGAAGCAGCCGACCTCGTCGGTGGCGCCGTACCGGTTCTTGATGCCGCGGACCAGCCGCAGGCGCGCGTGCCGGTCGCCCTCGAAGTGCAGGACGACGTCCACCAGGTGTTCCAGCAGCCGCGGTCCCGCGATCGCGCCGTCCTTGGTGACATGGCCCACCAGGAGCGTCGACATGCCCCGCTCCTTGGAGGCGCGGATGAGGGCGCCGGCCACCTCCCGCACCTGGGCCATGCCGCCGGGCGCGCCGTCGATCTCCGGGGAGGCGACCGTCTGCACCGAGTCCAGGATCAGCAGCGACGGCTTCACCGCGTCCAAGTGGCCGAGGACGGCGGCCAGGTCGGTCTCGGCGGCGAGGTAGAGGTGGTCGTCGATGGCGCCGATGCGGTCCGCGCGCAGGCGGACCTGGCTCGCGGACTCCTCACCGGTGACGTAGAGCGTGCGGTGCTCGTCGCTCGCCGCCTTGGCCGCCACGTCGAGCAGGAGCGTGGACTTGCCGACGCCGGGCTCGCCCGCCAGGAGTACGACCGCGCCGGGGACCAGGCCGCCGCCGAGGACCCGGTCCAGCTCGGGCACGCCGGTGGTGCGGGCGGTGGCCTGACGGCCGTCGACCTGGCCGATCGGCACCGCGGAGGTGGTGACCCGGCCGGGCGCCGTCGTACGGACCGCGGGCGTGCCGTACTCCTCGATCGTCCCCCAGGCCTGGCACTCGGGGCAGCGACCGAGCCACTTGGCCGTCTGCCAGCCGCACTCGGTGCAGCGGTACGACGGGCGGTCCTTGGCGGTCTTGGTACGGGTGGCCATGCGGAAACCGTAGCCCCCGCCACCGACAACGGGGCCGGGGTGGCCCCCGTGACAGGTGTGGGTGGACCGGTCCCGGCCATGCCCCGTCGGGAACGAGCCGCGGAATCGCGGCCTCCTGTCCCCTATTGAGGGATCGTTTCACCCGTACGGATTAAAAGTGCTCAAGCCGCAAGAAGGGACGTTACGCCGCCGCCTACGGTCGCACGGGTGATGAGCAGCATGCCGGAGACCTCGACCCGCACGACCGGTGCACACCGGGCGCACCGGGAGGCGCGCGCGGCGCGCGACCGTACGGCGGCGCGCGCGCTGGCGCAGCGACCGCCGGCGCGCTACGAGCCGTACCTCGACGGGCTGTTCACCTACTGCCTCTCGGTGCTGTGCGACCACGACGCGGCCACCGCCGCCCTCGGGGACGTCCTCGCCCTCGCCGAGCGGCGCGGCCAGCGCGCCCCGCAGGCCGCCGGGGACCGCAGGGCCTGGCTGTACGCACTGGCCCGCTGGGCCTGTCTGCGCGGGCTGGCCCAGGCCAAGCAGAAACGTCAGGCCACCCACGCGGCGGGCCGCCACGTCGCACCCGACCCGCAGGCACCCGCCGACGGCCAGGAGCAGCGGCGCCGCGAACTCGCCCAGCTCGCCTGGCCCGAGGCGGCCGGCACCACCCCCGAGCAGCGCGAGGCGCTCGAACTCGCGGTACGCCACCACCTCACCGCCGAGGAGGTCGCCGCCGTCCTCGACATGGACCTCGCCGGCGCCCGCGAACTGCTCGCCTCCGCCGCCTGCGAGGTCGAACGCACCCGCGCGGCCCTCGCCGTCGTCGAGACCGGCGGCTGCCCCAGCGTGTCCCACCTCACCGGGGACAGCCAGCTGGTGCTCAGCAGCGCCCTGCGCCGCGAACTGGTCCGGCACGTCGACGACTGCCCGCGCTGCCGCCGCACCGCCGAACGCGCGGCCCCCGGCCGGTGGCCCGGCGCCATGACCACACCCGCCGAGCTGCCCGTCCTGGAAGCGCCCCGCGCGGCCCTGCACAGGGCGATGGCGCACCAGCCACGCGCGCGCGGGGCGGCGCTCCCGCGCTTCGACCGGCGCGGCTTCCCGATGGACCCCAAGGACCGTGCGGCCCGTCGGGACCGGCTGCGCGCGCGTGCCGTCACGACGACCGTCGTGGCGACGGTGGTGGCGGCGCCGGTGCTCGCCCTGTGGGCCGCCTACCGCGGCTCGCCGACGGGGGAGGGGCACGACGGGCCGTCCGCGACCGCGCGGGAGGCCGCGGGCTCCGGCGTCCTGGGCGGTGACGGGGCCGGCGGCGGGGGGTACGAGAACGCCGGGAACGCCGGACCCGGGCCGCGCGTCGGCGAGGGCCGCAAGGCCGACGTGTCGGTGGAGGTGCTCAGCGTGCTGGGGGCCGACCGGAAGCAGGCCGGCGCGGGGCACCTCACGGTGACGGCCGAGAACGACGGCGACACGACGGTGGTCACGCTCGCGGCGGGCGGGGACGCGGCGGTGCGGTGGTCGCTGTCCACCTCGACGGGCTGGCTGTACTTCTCCCGGTCCTCGGGAACGCTGCGGCCGGGCGAGTCGGTCACGGTCAAGGTGTACGTCGATCATCTGCGGGAGCCGTCCGGGCACTGGAGCGCGCGGGTGGCGGTGGCGCCGGCGGGGGCGGTGGTGTCGATCGACGGGTACGGGTCGGCTCCGCCGTCCCGCCGGGGTCCGAAACCGACCCCTCCGGGGTGGCCGACACCGACGGTGTCCGCCCCGACGCAGCCGTCACCGCCGGTCAGCGAGCCGCCGACGTCGAGCGGGCCGACCCCGACGCCGACCGAGTCGGACAGCGGCGGCCCGACAGGATCGCCTTCACCGACACCCCCCGACAGCGGGACACCCCCACCGACGCCGTGACGCCACCGGACCGGCCCGTTCACCCACCGGCCCGTTCACCCACCGACCTCAGTCCAGAGGATCCGCCGGGTGCGGGGCCAGCAACGGGAGCAGGCCGGACAGGCGCTGCTCACAGAGTTCCACCAGGCGGTCGTAGCCCGCCTTGCCCATCAGCTCGGTCAGTTCCGGGCGGTAGGAGACGTACACCGGGTCGCCCGCACCGTGCGCCGACGTCGCCGACGTGCACCACCAGTGGAGGTCGTGGCCGCCGGGACCCCAGCCCCTGCGGTCGTACTCGCCGATCGAGATCTGCAGGACGCGCGTGTCGTCGGGGCGGTCGATCCAGTCGTAGGTCCGGCGGATCGGAAGCTGCCAGCAGACGTCCGGCTTGGTCTCCAGCGGCTCCCGGCCCTCCTTCAGGGCCAGGATGTGCAGCGAGCAGCCCGCGCCGCCCGCGAACCCGGGACGGTTCTGGAAGATGCACGAGCCGTTGAAAGGACGGGTCTGGCGGGAGCCCTCCTCGTCCTCCGAGACCCAGCCGTCCCGCGTGCCCTCGGCATGGTGCTGCCAGATCTCCGGCGTGAGCCTCGCCACATGCCCGGCGACCCGCTTCTCGTCGTCCTCGTCGGAGAAGTGCGCGCCCAGCGTGCAGCAGCCGTCGTCCGCGCGGCCCGCCTGGATGCCCTGGCAGCCGCTGCCGAAGACGCAGTTCCAGCGGGACGTCAGCCAGGTCAGATCACAGCGGAACACCTGCTCGTCGTCCGCCGGGTCGGGGAATTCCACCCACGCGCGCGCGAAGTCGAGACCCTTCTCGTCCTCGGCCAGGGCCTTCTTCGACAGCTTCGGCGTCTTCGACGGCCGCGGCGGCTTCACCCGCGAAGGACCCTCGGCTGATTTGGCGTCCTTGTGGTCCTTCGTCTTGTTCGTCTTTGGCACCCGTCCAGGGTAAGTCGCCGAAGGCGCCGGCGGGGACTGCTCAGCACCCGCGGTCAGCGGCGTTCCGTACAGTTCCGTACATGAGACTCGGTGTCCTCGACGTGGGATCTAACACGGTGCATCTGCTGGTGGTGGATGCACACCCCGGCGCGCGCCCGCTGCCGGCGCACTCGCACAAGTCGGAGTTGCGCCTCGCCCAACTCCTCGACGGCAACGGCGCGATCGGCCCCGACGGGGTCGAGAAACTGGTCGGTGTCGTCAAGGACGCCCTGCAGGCCGCCGAGGACAAGGGCGTCGAGGATCTGCTGCCCTTCGCCACCTCCGCCGTACGCGAGGCCAGCAACGCCGACGACGTCCTCGCGCGCGTGCAGGCCGAGACCGGCGTCGAGCTCCAGGTCCTCACCGGCTCCGAGGAGGCCCGGCTGACCTTCCTCGCGGTGCGCCGCTGGTTCGGCTGGTCCGCCGGAAAGCTGCTGGTCCTGGACATCGGCGGCGGCTCCCTGGAGGTCGCCTACGGCATCGACGAGGAACCGGACACGGCGGTCTCCCTCCCGCTCGGCGCCGGCCGGCTCACCGCGGGCTGGCTCCCCGGCGACCCGCCGGCCGCCGACGACATACGGGCCCTGCGCCGCCATGTACGCGCCGAGATCGCCCGCACGGTCGGCGAGTTCAGCCGCTTCGGCGCCCCGGACCACGTGGTCGCCACTTCCAAGACGTTCAAGCAGCTGGCCCGCATCGCCGGCGCGGCCCGTTCCGCCGAGGGCCTCTACGTGCAGCGCGAACTCAAACGGAACTCCCTGGAGACCTGGGTCCCGAGGCTCGCGGCCATGAACACGGCGCAGCGCTCCGCATTGCCGGGAGTGTCGGAGGGCCGGGCGAACCAGCTGGTGGCGGGCGCCCTGGTGGCGGAGGCCGCGATGGACCTGTTCGAGGTGGAGAGCGTGGAGGTCTGCCCGTGGGCGTTGCGGGAGGGCGTGATCCTGCGGCGGCTTGATCACATGGGTTCGGCGTAGCGCTCCGCGGGCGTCGCGCATGGCGGTGGTCACAACGGCGAGCAGCCGCCCCGTGCCCACCCGCCCGCACCCCGTAACCTGTCCCTCGTGGCAAATCCAAGGGACGTCGTCCGCATCCCGGATGCGAAGGTCGCGCTCTCCACGGCCTCCGTGTACCCGGAGTCGACGGCGACGGCCTTCGAGATCGCCGCACGCCTCGGCTACGACGGCGTGGAGGTCATGGTCTGGACCGACCCGGTCAGCCAGGACATCGAGGCCCTGCGCAGGCTCAGCGACTACCACCGCATCCCGATCCTCGCCGTGCACGCCCCCTGCCTGCTGATCACCCAGCGGGTCTGGTCCACCGACCCCTGGGTCAAGCTCCAGCGGGCCCGGGCCGCCGCCGAGAAGCTGGGCGCGAGCACGGTCGTCGTACACCCCCCGTTCCGCTGGCAGCGCCAGTACGCCCGCGACTTCGTCGAGGGGATCTGGCGGATGGCGAACGAGACGGACGTGCGGTTCGCGGTGGAGAACATGTACCCGTGGCGCTACCGCGACCGCGAGATGCTCGCGTACGCCCCCGACTGGGACGTCACGAAGGACGACTACCGGCACTTCACGATCGACCTCAGCCATGCCGCGACGTCCCGCGTGGACACCCTCGCCATGTTCGACCGCATGAGCGACCGGCTCGGCCACGTCCACCTCGCCGACGGCCGCGGCTCCGCCAAGGACGAGCACCTGGTGCCGGGACGCGGCACCCAGCCCTGCGCCGAGCTGCTGGAGCGGCTCGCGCTCACCGGCTTCGACGGGCATGTCGTCATCGAGGTCAACACCCGGCGCGCGATGTCCGGCGCGGAGCGCGAGGCCGACCTCGCGGAGGCCCTGGCCTTCACCCGCCTGCACCTGGCCTCCGCGGTGAAGGTGCCCCGCCGATGACCGACGCCGACCACGGCCCCGGCGCCCGCCGCCGTGGCCGCCCACCGCGCACCGAGTCGGCCGGCACCCGGGACCGTATCCTCGCCGCAGCCCGCGAGGAGTTCTCCGAACGGGGCTACGAGAAGACGTCCGTACGCGGTATCGCCAAGGCGGCCGGGGTCGACTCCGCCCTGGTCCACCACTACTTCGGCACCAAGGAACAGGTCTTCGAGGCCGCCGTCTCGGTCGCCTTCGCCCCCGCGCTGAACGCGCCCGCCGCGCTCGCCGACGGCCCGCCGGACGGCGTCGGCGAACGTCTGACCCGCTTCGTCCTCGGTGTCTGGGAGAACCCGACCACCCGTACGCCCCTGCTGGCGATCGTCCGCTCCGCCGTCAACAACGAGACCGCGGCCGCCGTCTTCCGCCGCCTGATCGCCACCCAGCTGCTGCGCCGGATCGCCGGACAGCTGGACCTCCCGGACGCGGAGCTGCGCGCCGAACTGGCGGCCGCGCAGCTGGTCGGCTGCGCGGTACTGCGCTATGTGATCAAGGTGGAGCCGTTGGCGTCGGCGGACCTGGAGCAGATCGTGGCGCGGGTCGCTCCGGTGGTGCAGGGGCACCTGACCGCTCCCTGACCCAGTCCCGCTGAGACATCCGTCCCGTATTTCGGACGGCGCGTCCCGAGCCGTGGGCAACGGGCGTACGCTCGTCAGCAGCCCTATCTGTCTGAAGGAGCGAGCGACGATGCCCGAGCTGAGGTCCCGCACAGTCACCCACGGTCGCAACATGGCGGGCGCCCGCGCCCTTATGCGCGCCTCCGGTGTACCCGGTGCGGACATCGGCCGGAAGCCGATCATCGCCGTCGCGAACTCCTTCACGGAGTTCGTGCCGGGCCACACCCACCTCCAGCCGGTCGGCCGGATCGTCTCCGAGGCGATCACGGAGGCCGGTGGCATCCCGCGCGAGTTCAACACGATCGCCGTGGACGACGGCATCGCGATGGGCCACGGCGGCATGCTGTACTCCCTGCCCTCCCGCGACCTGATCGCGGACTCGGTCGAGTACATGGTCGAGGCGCACTGCGCCGACGCCCTGGTCTGCATCTCCAACTGCGACAAGATCACCCCGGGCATGCTCATGGCCGCCCTGCGCCTGAACATCCCGACGGTCTTCGTCTCCGGCGGCCCCATGGAGGCCGGCCGCGCGACCCTGGTCGACGGCACGGTCCGCACCCTCGACCTCGTCGACGCGATCTCCGACGCGGTGAACGACAAGATCTCGGACGAGGACATCCTCCGGATCGAGGAGAACGCCTGTCCGACCTGCGGCAGCTGTTCCGGCATGTTCACCGCCAACTCGATGAACTGCCTGACGGAGGCGATCGGCCTCTCCCTCCCCGGCAACGGCTCGGTCCTGGCCACCCACACGGCCCGCAAGCAGTTGTACGTCGCCGCCGCGCGGACGGTCATGGACATCACCCGCCGCTACTACGAGCAGGACGACGACACGGTCCTGCCCCGCTCCGTCGCCACCTTCGCGGCCTTCGAGAACGCGATGGCGCTGGACATCGCGATGGGCGGCTCGACGAACACGATCCTGCACCTGCTGGCGGCCGCCCAGGAGGCGGGCGTCCCCTTCGGCCTGGAGCAGATCAACGAGGTGTCCCGCCGGGTCCCCTGCCTGGCGAAGGTCGCCCCGAACGTCGCGAAGACCCGCACCTACTACATGGAGGACGTGCACCGCGCCGGCGGCATCCCCGCCCTCCTCGGCGAACTGCACCGCGGCGGCCTCCTCAACGAGGACGTGCACTCCGTCCACAGCCCCTCCCTCGCGGACTGGCTGAAGACGTGGGACGTGCGCGGCGGTTCGCCCTCCCCGGAGGCCGTGGAACTGTGGCACGCGGCCCCCGGCTGCGTCCGCTCCGCCGAGGCCTTCTCCCAGTCCGAGCGCTGGGAGGCCCTGGACGAGGACGCGGCGGAAGGCTGCATCCGCAGTGTCGAGCACGCGTACTCCAAGGACGGCGGCCTCGCGGTCCTCAAGGGCAACCTCGCCGTCGACGGCTGCGTGGTGAAGACGGCCGGAGTCGACGAGTCCATCTGGACCTTCGAGGGCCCCGCGGTCGTCTGCGAGTCGCAGGAGGAGGCCGTCGAGAAGATCCTCAACAAGCAGGTCACCGACGGCGACGTCGTCGTGATCCGCTACGAGGGTCCCAAGGGCGGCCCCGGCATGCAGGAGATGCTCTACCCGACGTCCTTCCTCAAGGGCCGCGGCCTCGGCAAGACCTGCGCCCTGATCACCGACGGCCGCTTCTCCGGCGGCACGTCGGGCCTCTCCATTGGCCACGCCTCCCCCGAGGCGGCCTCCGGCGGCACCATCGCCCTCGTCGAGGACGGCGACCGCATCCGCATCGACATCCCGAACCGCACGATCGAGCTCCTCGTCGACGAGGCCGAGCTGTCCCGCCGCGAGCAGGCCCTGAACGGCGAGTACGCCCCGAAGAACCGCGAGCGCAAGGTCTCGGCGGCGCTCCGCGCCTACGCGGCGATGGCCACCAGCGCCGACAAGGGCGCGGTCCGCGACGTGTCGAAGCTGGGCTGAACCCCGGCACGCGACCAGGGGCCGCCTCCCGCACGGGAGCGGCCCCTGATCCGTCCCTACGACGTCACCAGTCCCGCGGATCCTTCGCGTCCACGGCGAAGACGGTGCCGTCGGGGGCGGTGGCGTAGATGTGGGCGGCGAGGATCAGCGGAGCCGACAGCGACGCCGTGACCTCACTCGCGTTCGCGCCGAGCCGCGCCGGGGTCTGGCCGACCAGGGTCCCCCTGCGGGCGTCGGCGGCGAGCAGGCGTCCGTCGGCCGCGGTGAAGTAGACGTACCGGCCGTCGGTCACGGGCGCCGAGCCCCGGCTCACCGAGGTCTGGAGCGCCCAGAGCTGCTTGCCGCTCTCGATGTCGACGGCTTCCAGCGAACCGCCGGCGGACAGCAGATAGACCACGTCACCGCGCACCGTGGCCCCCGGAGCCACCCGGGGCACGGGCAGCGCCACCCGACGGGTGGCCCCGGCCTCCGGCGTGTAGCGCACGACCCCGTCCGTCTCCCCGGCGGAGGTCCTCACGGACAGCAGGAACAGGGATCCGCCCGCACTGCCGACCGGCCGCAGATCCCCTGCCAGCCGGACCACCCAGCGCTCGGCGCCGGTGGCCGGATCGAGCGCGGTGACCACGGTGTGCGTCCCGTGGTCGGAGGTGCTGGTCGCGTAGACCAGCGGATCTCCGGCGAACGAGTCCAGGGACGGCGCGCCGCCGCCGGACAGGGGCCGGCTCCACCGGGTACGGCCGGAGCCGCTGTCCACGCCGCTGAGTACCCCGTCGGACCCGACGGCCAGCAGCATGCTCCTGGTGACCTCCAGGCTCTGGAACGCGGGAAGGTCCAGCGTCCAACGCGACGCACCCGAGGCGGGATCCAGGGCTTCGACATGCCGGCCCCCGTCCGTCGGCAACAGCAGCAGCCCACCCGACAGGAACGGCGAGCCGCTCGTACGCTCCTCCACGACCCTGTGCCGCCACAGCAGATGCCCGTCGGCAGGGTCGAGTGCGAAGGCCAGCCCCGACCGGAAACACAGCAACTTCCCGGCCCCGGCCACGCAGTGCGGCATCCCGGAGCCGTTCTTGGCCCCCGCGTCCGCCTGCCACGCCTCGAACGCGGTGGTGGAGCCGTGCCCGGTGCTGCCCGCGGGCTTCGGATCGCTGTCCCCGGGCCACAGCACAGAGCCGACCAGGCCGCCCAGGACCAGGACGCCCGACCCGGCGGCGAAGGCCACCCGCCGCCGGGTGGCCTGCCACGAACCTCGCACCTTCGGCTCCGGCGCGGCCGGGGGCCGCTCCTCCGGCGGGTCACCGACGCCGTCCTCGTCCTTGTCCCGCTGTGCCGGTATGAACGCCTGCGTGTCGTACGACGCGGCCAACGACCTGATCTCCCGCATCAGTTCATCGGGCGTCGGCCGGTCCTCGGGCTCCTTGGCGAGGCACCGCAGCACCAGCGGAGCCAACTCCTCCGGCACCCCGGTGATGTCCGGCTCGTCATGCACGACCTGGTAGGCGACGACATACGGACTGTCCGAGTCGAACGGCCCCCGCCCGGTCGACGCGTGCACCAGCACCGACCCCAGCGCGAAGATGTCCGCGGCAGGCCCCACCTCACGCGGCCGCCGGAACTGCTCGGGCGCCATGAACGGCGGGGTACCTATCAACTTTCCGGTCTCGGTGCGCAGTTCGCTGTCTTTCGGCCGGGAGATTCCGAAGTCGATGACCTTGGGACCGTCCTCGGCGAGCAGCACGTTGCTCGGCTTGAGATCCCGGTGCACCACGCCGACCCGGTGGATGTCGCCCAGCGCCTCCGCCAGCCCGGCCATCAGCCGGCGCAACTGGGCAGGTGCCATCGGACCGTTCCGCTTCACCTGCTCGGAGAGCGTCGGGCCGGGAATGAAGAGGGTGGCCATCCAGGGCCGTTCCGCCTCCGGATCGGCATCCACGACGGGGGCGGTGAAGGCGCCGCTCACCTTGCGCGCGGCGGCCACCTCCTGCCGGAAACGGCCCCTGAACTCACGGTCCTTGGCGAATTCGGCATGCACGATCTTCACCGCGAGCTTCAGTCCCGAGGTGCTGCGGGCCAGATGCACCACGCCCATGCCACCCGAGCCCAGGCAGGACTCCAGGCGGTAGTGCCCGGCGTACTCGGGAAGTTCCGCTTCCGCGCCCGCTCCGGTGTTGCGCTGTGGCGTCAAGGGACCACCCCCGTGCTGTTTCCGCGGAGCGCGACGCACGGAGCCTAGTCGATGACTCGTGCGACACAGAGGCGGCTTGCTAGCCTCCGCGTTCGAGTTGCGGACGGGTGTTTCGTGGCTCGATCCAGGGGAATCAACGGGACTCCATGGCGCTCATGGGTCCAGTGGGGGGAGCACCACATGTCTGTCGAGCACGCGCAGGAAGCCGGGAGCAACGGAGAGGACGCGGCCGTCACCGCGCTGGCGGCATCCGTCGCGACGTACGCGGTCGCGCCGGGCGTCCGCCTCAACGTCCGCAGCGGCCCCGGCACCAACTACAGCATCACGCGGACCCTGCCCGAGGGCACCCGCGTCCCCATCTTCTGCCAGACCCCCGGCACAACGGTCTCCGGCTACTACGGCACGTCGAACATCTGGGACAACATCGACAACGGCGAATACGTCTCGGACACCTACGTCCACACCGGCAGCGACGGCTACGTGGCCGACCGCTGCTCCTGACCTCGCACCCCGACCCGGAGCCCGCGGAGCCCCCGGCGCCATAATCGTCCCGTGAGCGACGAAACAGGCACCCCGGACAGCCCCGCGGGCTCCACCGGCGGCCCCCGCCCCGAGCCCCTCCGTTTCTTCGGCACGTCCTGGGTGCACCACGACGACGGCTACACCGCCCGCCGCATCGGCGTCGCCATCGGCTCGCTCGCCGCCGCCGTCGCCTCCTGCCTCATCCTGCGCCTCGCCTACGAGGGCGTGCAGCTCGCCGACACCGGAGCCTTCGTCACCGTCCTCGTCGTCGCGATGTTCGCCATCTGCAGCGCCCTCGCCTTCCGCAACACCTGGGACTCCTTCGGCAAGCGCCCCGACCCCGAACGCCAGGCCTCCCTGCGCGGCCTCCTCGCCATCGGCTTCGTCGGCTCCCTGCTCGCCTACTTCTTCCGCTCCCTCACCGAGGCCCCCGGGGAGAAACTCCACCGCGCCGAGTACGACACCGCCGTCCAGGAACACGAACGCCGCACCACCCGACGCACGGGCAACCCGTCGAAGAAGAAGCGGAAGCGCTGAGCCCGTACGCACGGTGCGGCCACCCGAGCCGCCCCCACTCGGAAATCCCCTGTCGTCCCCTGCCCCGCCCCGGGACGATGACCGCATGACCACAAGCCAGTCACGCCCCCCGGCCCCCACCCCCTCCCACGCCACCCGCGCCCACTCCTTCAACTCCGCCGCGGCCCAGTACGCCGCGAACCGCCCCTCCTACCCGTCCGCCCTGCTCGACGCCGTCGAGGAGGAGGCCGGCCGGTCCCTCACCGGGGCCAGGGCGGTCGACGTCGGCGCGGGCACCGGCATCGCGACCGCCCTGCTGCACGCGCGCGGCGCCGACGTGCTCGCGGTGGAGCCGGGGGAGGGCATGGCGGCGCAGTTCCGGGCCACCCTTCCCGACGTGCCGATCGTGCGCGGCAACGGCAACGCCCTCCCGCTCGCCGCCGACACCGCCGACTTCGTGACCTACGCCCAGGCCTGGCACTGGACCGACCCCGCCCGCTCCGTGCCGGAGGCGCTGCGCGTCCTGCGTCCCGGCGGCGCGCTGGCGCTGTGGTGGAACACCGACGCCGTCGACGTCGACTGGATCGTCGCCCAGAACGACCGGCTGAGCCGCTTCCTCGGCGTGGCCACCGCCGCCGAGAAGCGCAAGGCCGCCGACCGCACGGAGCTCGCCGACCCCAGCGGCCGCCTCCGCTTCACCCGCCGCGAGGTCCGCTGGAGCCGCCGCGTCTCCGTCGACACCCACCTCGCCAACATCGGCAGCCACTCGGCGTTCCTGGTCATCCCCGAGGACCGCCGTACCGCCTTCCTCACCGAGGAACGCGCCCACCTCCTGAAGGCCTTCCCGGACGCGGTCGTCGAGGAGACGTACGACGTCCTCCTGCTCGTCGCCCTCAACGACTGAGCCGCGCCGGGCGACGGGGCGGCGGCCGACGACCGGGGGCGACTGCTTCGGGATGCGGGTGCGGGTGGGTGAGGGCGGCGGTGCGCAGCCCCGCCCCTTGACGCCCCTGTCCCCCCGGCGCATTATTCATCGCATGGTGAATTACTCGCCGGAGCCGCCCCAGGCCCCCGGCAGCACAGCCCTGCCCCCCGCCGTCCAGGCCACCGGCCTCGCCGTCACCCGCGGCCCCCGCACCGTCCTGCGCGGCCTCGACTTCACCGTCCCCCGGGGGCAGATCACCGGTCTGCTCGGCCCCTCCGGCTGCGGCAAGTCGACCCTGATGCGATCGATCGTCGGCACCCAGGCCAAGGTCACCGGCACCCTGAACGTCCTCGGCAGCCCCGCCGGCCACCCCACCCTGCGCACCCGCATCGGCTACGTCACCCAAGCCCCCTCCGTCTACGACGACCTGACCGTCCGCCAGAACCTCGACTACTTCGGCTCCGTCCTCGACCCCGCCCGTCCCACCGCCGACCGCCGCACCGACGTCGAACGCGTCCTCGGCGAAGTCGACCTCACCAGCCACGCCGACGCCCTCGCCGGCAACCTCTCCGGCGGCCAGCGCAACCGCGTCTCCCTGGCCGTCGCCCTGCTCGGCGCCCCCGAACTCCTCGTCCTCGACGAACCCACCGTCGGCCTCGACCCCGTCCTGCGCCGCGACCTCTGGCAGCTCTTCCACACCATCGCCGCCGACCGCGGCGCCACCCTCCTCATCTCCTCCCACGTCATGGACGAGGCCGAGCGCTGCCACCGCCTCCTCCTCATGCGCGACGGCGAGATCCTCGCCGACGGCAGCCCCGAAGCCCTCCGCACCCGCACCGGCTCCGACACCGTCGAAGCCGCCTTCCTCCACCTCGTCGACACGGCGGCCGCCCAGTCCCGCGCAAAGGAAACGGCACGATGACCACCCGACAGGCGACCACCCCGGCCGCTCCCGTGAGCGTCCTCAACCTCTCCCGTACCACCGCCACCGCCGCCCGCGTCCTGCGCCAGCTCCGCCACGACCCCCGCACGATCGCGCTGCTGCTCCTCATCCCCTGCCTGATGCTGGTGCTGCTCCGCTACGTCTTCGACGGCAGCCCGCACACCTTCGACAGCATCGGCGCCTCGCTCCTCGGCATCTTCCCGCTCATCACCATGTTCCTGGTGACCTCCATCGCCACCCTCCGCGAACGCACCTCCGGCACCCTCGAACGCCTCCTCGCCATGCCCCTCGGCAAGGCCGACCTCATCGCCGGCTACGCCCTCGCCTTCGGCATCCTCGCCATCATCCAGTCGGCCCTCGCCACCGGCCTGGCCGTCTGGTTCCTGGGCCTCGACGTCACCGGCTCACCCTGGCTCCTGCTCCTGGTCGCCCTGCTCGACGCCCTGCTCGGCACGGCCCTCGGACTCTTCGTCTCGGCCTTCGCGGCCTCGGAATTCCAGGCGGTCCAGTTCATGCCCGCGGTGATCTTCCCCCAACTCCTCCTCTGCGGCCTCTTCACCCCTCGCTCCGACATGCACCCCGTCCTGGAAGCCGTCTCCGACGTCCTGCCCATGTCCTACGCCGTCGACGGCATGAACGAGGTCCTCCACCACACCGACATGACCACCGCCTTCGTCAGGGACATCCTGATCGTCGCCGGCTGTGCCCTGCTCGTCCTGGTCCTGGGAGCCGCCACCCTGAAGCGCCGCACGGCCTAGTGCCGCGGACGTCGGACCCGGGACGCGGCGAGGACACCGCCGCCCGTCCGTCCAGCGGACAGCCACCCCCGCCGTCCCGAATCCGGTGCCAGACTGAACCGCATGAGTCAGAAAGTCGCAGTCCTCGGCACCGGCAAGATCGGCGAAGCCCTGCTCAGCGGGATGATCCGCGGCGGCTGGGCACCCGCCGACCTCCTGGTCACCACCCGCCGCCCCGAACGCGCCGAAGAACTCCGCACCCGCCACGGAGTCACCCCGGTCACCAACGCCGAGGCCGCGAAGACCGCCGACACCCTGATCCTCACCGTCAAGCCCCAGGACATGGGCACCCTCCTCGACGAACTCGCCCCCCACCTGCCCGCCGACCGCCTCGTCATCAGCGGCGCCGCCGGCATCCCCACCTCCTTCTTCGAGGAGCGCCTCGCCCCGGGCACCCCGGTCGTCCGTGTCATGACCAACACCCCCGCCCTCGTCGACGAGGCGATGTCCGTCATCTCCGCCGGCAGCCACGCCACCGCAGCCCACCTCGCCCACGCCGAGGAGATCTTCGGCGCCGTCGGCAAGACGCTGCGCGTCCCCGAGTCCCAGCAGGACGCCTGCACCGCACTCTCCGGCTCGGGCCCGGCGTACTTCTTCTATCTGGTCGAGGCCATGACCGACGCCGGCATCCTGCTCGGCCTGCCCCGCGACAAGGCCCACGACCTGATCGTCCAGTCCGCGATCGGCGCCGCCGTGATGCTCCGGGACAGTGGCGAACACCCCGTCAAGCTCCGCGAGAACGTCACCTCCCCCGCCGGCACCACCATCAACGCCATCCGCGAACTGGAGAACCACGGCGTACGGGCAGCCCTCATCGCCGCCCTGGAGGCAGCCCGCGACCGCAGCCGCGAGCTGGCCTCCGGCAAGAAGGACTGAGGTCAAGAAGGAACCGAGAGGTCCGGACCGACCTCACGGGGACGGTGGTCTACCGCGCCGCGTTCAACGCCGGCCCCGGGGCGGCCGTCCCCGAGAAGGCTCCCGGCGGCAACAGCCCGATCGCCCGGTAAGCCGTATCGACGATCGGCCGGGCGATCGCCCGCGCCTTGTCCGCCCCATGCCGCAGCACCTCCTCCACATAACCCGGATCGGCACACAACTCCTTGTGCCTGGCCTGCACGGGTCCCAGCACCTCCACCACCGCCTCCGCGGTGGCCCGCTTCAGAGCGCCGTACGAATCGTGAACGGTTGCCAGTGACTCAGGGTTCCCGCCCGTGCACGCTGCGAGAATCTCCAGCAGGTTCGCGACCCCCGGCCGCTCCTCCCGGTCGTACACGACGTCCTGTCCGCTGTCGGTCACCGCGCGCATGACCTTCTTCCGGATCACGTCGGGTTCGTCGAGCAGATAGACGATCCCGGGCCCCGAGTCGTCGCTCTTCCCCATCTTCGACGTCGGATCCTGGAGGTTCATCACCCGCGCGGCCACGGTCGCCACCGTCGCCTTCGGCACCACGAACGTGTGCCCGTACCGCTGGTTGAACCGCACCGCCAGGTCCCGCGTCAGTTCCACGTGCTGCGTCTGGTCGTCGCCGACCGGAACCTCGTCCGCCCCGTACGCCAGGATGTCCGCCGCCATCAGCGCGGGATAGGTCAGGAGGGACAGCCGCACCCCGCGCCCCCGGGTCCCCTCGCTCGCGACCTTCTCCTTGTACTGGATCATCCGCCGCATCTCGCCGTCCGTCGCCACGCACTCCATGAGGTACGACAGCCGGGTGTGCTCATCGACGTGACTCTGCACGAACACCGTGCACAGCTCCGGATCCAGCCCCGCCGCCAGCAGCAGCGTCGCCGCCTGCCTGGTGAGCCTGCGCAACCGCGCAGGGTCGTGGTCCACGGTCATCCCGTGCAGATCGACGATGCAGAACACGGCGTCGGCCCGATGCTGGTCCACCGCGGCCCACTGCCGCATGGCCCCCAGGTAGTTCCCCAGGGTCAGGTGCCCGGTCGGCTTGATCCCGCTGAAGACCCGTGTCATTCCTTCTCCACCTCCTGGCCGGAGCCGCCGTCCCGGGCGGCCGGCCCTCAGGAGTTCCGGAGGGAGAAACACGAACGGCCGCCGAAGCGGCGGCCGTTGGATGCGTACGTGAGCGCGCGGCCGCCGTCAGGCGGCCCACCACTGCTGGGTACACGTACGCGTAGTCATGTCGTCCACCATACGTCGCCGGGCAGCCGTGCTGCCGCAAGTTGACACACCCCAACCGGATACGTACTGTTCTCCGAGTTGTCCGACGTGAGCGCCGACCCCGGTCGGTCCCCGGACAGCCATTCCGCAAGTACCAACCAGCGATCGGCGCCACGGTGTCGTGTTGCTTCGGCGTGCGTATTCGCGAAATGAGGAATCCACGTTCGAAAGGACGCGGCCCCCGATTAGCTCGGAGGTCGGGAATCCGCTAAAGTCTCACTCGTCGGAACGGCCCAACAGTCGGGATGACAACCCCCTCTGACGGGGAATCAGGGCCGAAAGGATCTGATAGAGTCGGAACCGCCGGAAAGGGAAACGCGAGAGCGGGAACCTGGAAAGCACCGAGGAAATCGGATCGAGAAAAGATCTGATAGAGTCGGAAACGCAAGACCGAAGGGAAGCCCGGAGGAAAGCCCGAGAGGGTGAGTACAAAGGAAGCGACCGTTCCTTGAGAACTCAACAGCGTGCCAAAAGTCAACGCCAG
>NZ_JBEYFC010000040.1:0-31479 GCF_040634175.1 Streptomyces sp. NPDC007162 | reverse complement strand
ATCGGGACGCCACGTCCTCCGGGATGGAGACGACCCAGTGGGTGTTCTTGCGGGGGCGGAGGTAGAAGGCCCAGTAGAGGGTGGCCGCCGCCGTGATGCCGCCGGTCCACAGGAGGTACGTCGTCTCCTGCTGGGTGAGGATGTACGCCAGGACCACGATGAGGAGGACCGGCATCGCCGGCCAGAGCGGCATCCGCCAGGCGGGGGTGTGCTTGTGGTGGCCCCGGCGGGACAGCAGCGCGGCGATGGCGACCAGGAGGTACATGCCCGTCACCGACACGCCCGTCACGCCGTACAGGGTGTCCAGGTTGACGAAGCAGAGCAGGGCGCCGGGGACGCCGACGGCGAGGGTGGCGACCCAGGGGGAGCCGAAGCGGCCGAGGCGGGAGAGGCCGCTGTTGACCGGGTTCGGCCAGGCCTTGTCGCGGGCCGAGGCGAACAGGACGCGGGAGTTCTGGATGACCATGACGATGCCCGCGTTGATGATCGCGAGGGCCACGCAGAGGCTGACGAACGTGCCGACCGCGGAGTTGGACCAGGCGGTGACCATGGAGCTGATGTCGCCGCCCGTGAGGGCCTTGAGGTCGGTCGCGCCCATGGTGATCGCGGCGACCGGGACGAGGATGACCACCGTGGAGATGGCGAGGGTGGCGAGGACCGTACGGGCGACGTTGCGGCGCGGGTCCTCCAGTTCCTCGGAGAGGTAGACCGCGGTGGAGAAGCCCTGGGTGACGAAGAGGGCGATGGCGAGGCCGGAGACGACGAGCATCGCGGTGACGGTCGTGGTGTGGCCGCCGGTGCCCGCCACCTGCATGGAGGTGAGGCTGCCGACTCCGCGGTGGCTGTGGGAGAAGCCGAGTACGGCGACCACGCCGGCCGCGATGACCTCCAGGACCAGGAAGATGCCGGTGATCCAGGCGTTCGCGCGCAGGTCGAGCAGGCCCGCGAGGGTCGCGAGCAGCATCACGCCCGCGCCGGTCATGGCCGGGTCGAGGTGGACGATCGGCGCCAGGTAGTCGGCCGTGCCCATCGAGATCACCGGGGGCACGATCATGACGACGAGGAGGGACAGCACGAAGACCAGCCAGCCGGCCAGGCGTCCGGCCATCGTGGACACCATCGCGTACTCGCCGCCCGCACTCGGGATGAGCGTGCCGAGTTCGGAGTAGCAGAACGCCACGGCGATACAGAGGAGGGAGCCGATGGCGATGGTGAGGGCGGTCGCGGTGCCGAGGGTGCCGAACAGGTCGGGGACGACCACGAAGAGCGTGGAGGCCGGGGTGACGCAGGAGAGGGTCAGGAGGGTGCCGCCTACCACTCCGATGGAGCGCTTGAGCGTCTGGGGACTGTCGGACGCCTCGGTGACGGCGTTGTCGACAGGGCGGAGCGTGTCGGTCATGCGGCGGTTCCGATCGACTTGTGCGGATGCCTCCGGCGGTTGGGCTGCGCTGCATGGAACCCCGACGAAAACCATGGCGTCAATGGCTGTTTACCTTCGGATTCCGCACTCTTAAAGCGAGCGGCGTCACATCACTTTCTTAGGGTCGAGCGCATGGATAGAGCAATCATCAAGACTGCTCACCGCATGACCATGCTTTCGAAGGTCATGAACGCAAATAACTTAAGTCACCCGTTTCATCCCATGGAAACGAGAACCGAAGGTGGGCCGCCAAAAAAAGTCGGGGCCGTCCGGATTCCGGACGGCCCCGACGGGGCGGATCGGTCACCCTCAGTGGTTGCGCGGGAAGCCCAGGTCGACGCCCGCGGGGGCGTCCGCCGGGTCGGGCCAGCGGGTGGTGACGACCTTGCCGCGGGTGTAGAAGTGCGTGCCGTCGTTGCCGTAGATGTGGTGGTCGCCGAAGAGCGAGTCCTTCCAGCCGCCGAAGCTGTGGTAGCCCACCGGCACCGGGATCGGGACGTTCACGCCGACCATGCCGGCCTCGATCTCCAGCTGGAAGCGGCGGGCCGCGCCGCCGTCCCGGGTGAAGATCGCGGTGCCGTTGCCGAAGGGGGAGGCGTTGATCAGCGCCACGCCCTCCTCGTACGTGTCCACGCGCAGCACGCACAGGACCGGGCCGAAGATCTCGTCGGTGTACGCCTTCGCGGTCGTCGGCACCTTGTCCAGCAGCGAGATGCCGATCCAGTGCCCGTCCTCGAAGCCCTCGACGGTGTAGCCGGTGCCGTCGAGGACGACCTCCGAGCCCTCGGCCGCCGCGCCGGTCACGTAGGAGGCCACCTTGTCGCGGTGGACGGCCGTGATCAGCGGGCCCATCTCCGAGGTCGGGTCGTTGCCGGGACCGATCTTGATCTTCTCGGCGCGCTCGCGGATCTTCGCCACCAGCTCGTCGCCGATCGCGCCGACCGCCACGACCGCCGAGATCGCCATGCAGCGCTCGCCGGCCGAGCCGTAGGCCGCGGAGACGGCCGCGTCGGCCGCCGCGTCCAGGTCGGCGTCCGGGAGCACCAGCATGTGGTTCTTGGCGCCGCCCAGGGCCTGTACGCGCTTGTGGTTGGCGGAGGCGGTGGTGTGGATGTGGCGGGCGATCGGGGTGGAGCCGACGAAGGAGACCGCCTTGACGTCGGGGTGCTCCAGCAGGCGGTCCACGGCCACCTTGTCACCGTGCACGACGTTGAAGACGCCGTCCGGGAGACCGGCCTCGGCCAGCAGCTCGGCGATCTTGATGGACGCCGACGGGTCCTTCTCCGACGGCTTCAGCACGAACGTGTTGCCGCACGCGATGGCGATCGGGAACATCCACATCGGGACCATCGCCGGGAAGTTGAACGGCGTGATGCCCGCCACGACACCCAGCGGCTGGCGGATCGAGGAGACGTCCACCCGGCTCGCGACCTGCGTGGACAGCTCGCCCTTCAGCTGCACGCTGATACCGCAGGCCAGGTCCACGATCTCCAGGCCGCGCGCGACCTCACCGAGCGCGTCGGAGTGCACCTTGCCGTGCTCGGCGGTGATCAGCTCCGCGATGGCGTCGCGGTTGGCGTCCAGCAGCGCGCGGAACTTGAAGAGGATCTCCGTGCGCCTGGCCAGCGAGGACTGGCCCCAGCTCAGGTAGGCGTCCTTGGCGGCGGCGACCGCGGCGTCGACCTCGTCGACCGACGCGAACGCGACCTTCGTGGTGACCGCGCCGGTGGCCGGGTCGGTGACCGGCCCGAAGTTGCCCGACGTGCCGTCGACGGACTTGCCGCCGATCCAGTGGTTGACGATCTTCGTCATGACCGGTTACTCCTTCACAGATGGCGGCGTCGGGTCGAGACGTGCCGTTCGTAGAGCTCACGTGCCTTGACCGCGGCGGATCGGGTCGCGGTCGCGGCCACAGGTACATCCCACCAGGCCTGCGCCGGAGGCGGGCCCGACACAGTGTCTGCCGTTTGCGTCTCGACGTAGACACATGTGGGAGCGTCGGCGGCCCGCGCCTCGGCCAGCGCCGCGCGCAGGTCCCGTACCGTCTTCGCGCGCAGCACCCGCATACCGAGGCTGGCCGCGTTGGCGGCGAGGTCGACGGGCAGCGGAGCGCCCGTGAGGGTGCCGTCGTCCGAGGGAAGGCGGTACGCGGTGCCGAACCGCTCGCCGCCCACCGACTCGGACAGGCCGCCGATGGAGGCGTAGCCGTGGTTCTGCACCAGCAGCACCTTGATGGCTGTCCCCTCCTGCACGGCGGTCACTATCTCGGTCGGCATCATCAGATACGTGCCGTCGCCGACCAGCGCCCACACGTTGCGCTCCGGCGCGGCGAGTTTCACCCCGATGGCGGCCGGTATCTCGTAGCCCATGCACGAGTAGCCGTACTCCAGGTGGTACTGGTCGTGCGACCGGGCCCGCCACATCCGGTGCAGGTCGCCGGGGAGGGAGCCGGCCGCGTTGACGATGACGTCGGTCTCGTCGACGAGGGCGTCGAGGGCGCCGAGGATCTGCGGCTGAGTCGGCCGGATGTCGGGTTCGTCGGCCTCGTAGCAGGCGTCGACGCGCTGCTCCCAGCGCTCCTTGTCCTCGGTGTACTCGGTGACGTAGGAGTCGGCGGTCCGGTGGCCGTCCAGGGCCCCGCGCAGCTCGGTGAGAGCGCTGCGGGCGTCGGCGACCAGGGGCAGCCCGGCCAGCTTGTGGCCGTCGTGGGGCGCGATGTTGAGGTTGAGGAAGCGGACGTCCGGGTTCTCGAAGAGGGTGCCGGAGGCCGTGGTGAAGTCGGTGTAGCGGGTGCCGACGCCGATGACCAGGTCGGCGGTGCGGGCGAGTTCGTCGGCGGTGGCGGTGCCGGTGTGGCCGACCCCGCCGACGTCCTGCGGGTGGTCCCAGCGCAGCGAGCCCTTGCCCGCCTGGGTGGACGCGACGGGGATGCGGGTGGCCTCGGCGAAGTCGGCGAGCGCCGCTTCGGCGCGGCTGTGGTGGACGCCGCCGCCGGCGATGATCACGGGGCGGCGTGCGTTCCTGATCGCCGTCACCGCCGCGGCGAGTTCGGCCCGGTCGGCCCCGGGCCGCCGTACGGTCCACACGCGTTCGGCGAAGAACTCCTCGGGCCAGTCGTACGCCTCGGCCTGGACGTCCTGCGGGAGGGCGAGGGTCACGGCGCCGGTCTCGACGGGGTCGGTGAGCACCCGCATGGCGGCGAGGGCGGAGGGGATCAGCTGTTCGGGGCGGTTGATCCGGTCGAAGAACTTCGACACCGGGCGCAGCGTGTCGTTCACGGACACGTCGGCCGCGTACGGGACTTCGAGCTGCTGGAGGACCGGGTCGGCGGGGCGGCCGGCGAAGACGTCGCCGGGCAGGAGCAGGACCGGGAGGTGGTTGATCGTGGCGAGGGCGGCGCCCGTGACCAGGTTGGTGGCGCCGGGGCCGATGGAGGTGGTGACGGCGTGCGTGGCGAGACGGTTCGACTGACGCGCGTAGCCGACCGCCGCGTGCACCATGGCCTGTTCGTTGCGGCCCTGGTGGTACGGCATGTCGTCCGCGTACTCCAGGAGTGCCTGGCCGAGGCCGGCCACGTTGCCGTGGCCGAAGATGCCCCAGGTGGCGCCGATGAGACGGCGGCGCTCGCCGTCCCGTTCGGTGAACTGGACGGCGAGGAAGCGGACAAGCGCTTGCGCGACGGTCAACCGAATCGTCATCGGTAACCCTCCAGATGGTCCGGGTGGAAGCAGATCCGCCACTCCCGCGTCGCACCCGGCCCCGCCATGACGTTCAGGTAGTACATGTCGTGCCCGGGCTGCGCGATCGACGGGCCGTGCCATCCGTCGGGAACAAGCACGGCGTCGCCGGAGCGGACCTCGGCGAGGACGTCCGTACCGCCCTCACGGGAGGGGAATACGCGCTGGTACCCGATACCGTTCGGTCCGTCGATCTCGAAGTAGTAGATCTCCTCCAGCTCCGACTCCTCGCCGGGCCGGTGCTCGTCGTGCTTGTGCGGCGGGTACGAGGACCAGTTGCCGCCGGGCGTGATCACCTCGACGGCGATCAGCTTGTCGCAGTCGAAGGCGTCCGCGGAGGCGAAGTTGCGCACCTGCCTGGCGCTGGTGCCGCTGCCGCGGTCTTCGACGGGGACCTCCGGCGCGGGGCCGTAGCGGGCGGGGAGTCGTCGCTCGCACTTCGCTCCTGCCAGGGCGAAGCGGCCTCCCGCGCCGGAGGCGATCTGGACCTGGGCGTCCCGGGGCGCGTACGCGAAGTCCGAGACTCCGCCGAACACGCTCTCCCGGCCCAGGATCTGGAACTCTTGTCCCTCTGTTCGCACCGTACAACCGCCCTGCAGCGGAAGCACGATCCACTCGCTGTCCCCGGTGGTGAACAAATGCGTTCCACCCGGGGCCAGTTCGACGATCCGCAGGCTGCTGTGCGCCCAACCGGCCCGCTTGGGGTCGATGTCGAGCGCGTACTGGGCGTTCGCGGTCGAACCCTTGCTCAGGTGCAGCTCGCTGGTCGTCATCAGGGCCTCACAGAAGTCCAACGGCGGTGTCGACGGCGGCGGCCACGTCGCCGTCCGCCGGGTACAGCAGTGAACGGCCGACCACCAGGCCGCGCACGGTGGGAAGTTGCAGGGCGCTGCGCCACTTCTCGTAGGCGCCGTCCTGGTCGTCACCGACCTCTCCGCCGAGCAGCACGGCGGGGAGCGTGGACGTCGCCATGACCTGCGCCATGTCGTCCGGGTTGTCGGTGACCGGGACTTTCAGCCAGGTGTAGGCCGAACTGCCGCCGAGCCCCGAGGCGATGGCGATGGACCTGGTGACCGCCTCCGCGGACAGGTCGTTCCTGACCTTGCCCTCGGGGGTGCGGCGGCTGATGAACGGCTCGACGAAGACCGGGAGCCGGCGCGCGGCCATGTCGTCGATGGCGCGTGCGGTGGACTCCAGGGTGGTGAGCGAGCCCGGGTCGTCGTAGTCGATGCGCAGCAGCAGCTTGCCTGCGTCGAACCCGAGACGCTGTATGTCCTCGGCGCGGTGGCCGGTGAACCGGTCGTCGAGTTCGAAGGAGGCGCCCTGGAGTCCGCCCCGGTTCATCGAGCCCATGACGACCTTGCCGTCCAGGACACCGAGCAGGAGCAGGTCGTCCAGGATGTCGGCGGTGGCGAGGACGCCGTCGACGCCGGGCCGGGACAGCGCGAGGCACAGCCGTTCCAGCAGGTCGGCGCGGTTGGCCATGGCGAGCCGGTCGCCGCCGACGCCGAGGGCGCCGCGGGCCGGGTGGTCCGCGGCGACGATCATCAGCTTGCCGTCCTCGTTGAGGAGGGGGCGGCGCGAGCGCCGGGCGGCCGCCTCGGCGATCGCCTCGGGGTGGTGGGTACGGGTGTGGACGAGGGCGGCGATGTCCACGGCCGTCTCCTTGGCGGGGGCGCCGCCCTCGTGGTGGGCGCCCGTGACGCGGCCGGCCCTCACCGCACCGCTCCGGCGGCGAGCGCGGCGGCGATCTCCTCGCCGGTGGGCATCGCGGAGGAGCACTCCAGGCGGGAGGCGACGATCGCGCCGGCCGCGTTGGCGTGGCGCATGATCTTCTCCAGGTCCCAGCCCTCGAGGAGGCCGTGGCACAGGGAGCCGCCGAAGGCGTCACCGGCGCCCAGTCCGTTGAGGACGTCGACGGGCAGCGGCGGTACCTCGGCGCGGTCGCCGTCGCGGTTCACGGCGAGGACGCCCTTGGGGCCCTGCTTCACGACCGCCACCTCGACGCCGGCGTCCAGCAGGGCCTGGGCGGCGGCCTGCGGTTCGCGTACGCCGGTGGCGACCTCGACCTCGTCGAGATTGCCGACGGCGACGGTGGTGTGCTTGAGCGCCTCCGTGTAGAAGGGGCGGGCCGCGTCCGGGTCCGCCCAGAACATCGGCCGCCAGTCCAGGTCGAAGACGGTGGTGCCCGACTTGGCGCGGTGGGCGAGGGCCGCGAGGGTCGCCGTGCGGCTGGGCTCCTCGCTCAGACCGGTGCCGGTGACCCAGAAGATCCGGGCGTCCCGGACGGCGTCGAGGTCCAGTTCGTGGGCGTCGATCTCCAGGTCCGGGGCCTTGGGCTGCCGGTAGAAGTACAGCGGGAAGTCGTCCGGCGGGAAGACCTCGCAGAAGGTGACGGGGGTGTTCAGCCCGGGGACCGGGGTGACCCAGCGGTCGTCCACGCCGAAGTCGCGCAGCGCCTCGTGCAGGTAGGCGCCGAAGGCGTCGTCGCCGGTACGGGTGATGACGGCGGTGCTGCGGCCGAGGCGGGCGGCGGCCACCGCGACGTTCGTCGCCGACCCGCCGAGGAACTTGCCGAAGGACGACACCTGGGCGAGCGGGACACCGGTCTGGAGCGGATAGAGGTCCACCCCGATCCGCCCCATGGTGATCAGGTCGTACGCCATCGGCATCCCTTCGTCATGGCTCTCCCGTGGTTTGTAGCCCTGCGCGGGACGCCGTGTCAATGCTTTGTCCGGACATTCGGATGACAGTGAGGGGGCCGTCCGGAGGGGCGGGGGGACGGGCGGCCGGTGTCAACCCGACCCGCCGACGGGTCGACGCGGGCCTTTGCCCCGACTCCGTCACAGCCGCCCCGGCTGTGTCACACATGTCACGCATACGCGGGTTGTCGGTCACACCAGGACGACAGCCGCTTGCGGACAGTCACTCTGCGTCGTTCACCGGGCACAGGCTTTGTGATCGCCAGCGCCGCGCCCGGTTCCCCCGACGACCGCCTCCGGTCGCCCCCGCGGTGCGCGCAGGGAGGTGCGTCCCATGACCGACCGAAGGCTCTGGTCGTACAAGGAGATCGCTGCGCACATCCGCGTGCAGCCCGACACCGTCCGCTCGTACCGAAAACACGGGCTGCTCCCGCCGCCCGACCATGTCGAGGGCGGCAAGCCCTACTGGTACGCGGACACGGTCCGCGCCTGGGTCGCCTCCCGCCCCGGCAACCGGGGCCGCAGAGACCTCTGAACCGCTCTCCCGCGCCGAAGCCCCGCCTGCCGAGCGGAGGGGCGCGTGCGCGTCAGGACCAGGGCTCGACGACCGTCACCCCCGCGGCCGGAGCCGTGTCCATCGCCGCCAGGGCCTGCGGGGCCTGGTCCAGGGTGATCGTCCTGGCGATCAGGAGGTCGGGGCGGAGGGTACCGGCGCCGACCAGTTCGAGGAGGGTGGGGTAGGCGTGGGCGGGCATGCCGTGACTGCCCCGGAGCTCCAGTTCGAGGGCGATCGCCCGGGCCAGCGGTACCGGTGTGGTGCCCTGCGGGGACGGCAGCAGGCCCACCTGGACGTGTCGGCCGCGGCGGCGCAGGGAGTTGACCGAGGCGGCCGCGGTGGCCGGGGAGCCGAGGGCGTCCAGGGAGAGGTGGGTGCCGCCGGAGGTGAGGTCGCGGACGGCCGCCGCCGGGTCCTCGGTGTCCGCCGCGTTCACGCAGTGGGCCGCGCCGAACTCCCTCGCCAGGTCCAGCGCCCCGGCCGAGACGTCGACCGCCACGACCCGCGCCCCGCCGGCCGCCGCGATCATCACCGCCGACAGACCGACGCCTCCGCAGCCGTACACCGACACCCACTCCCCCGCCGCGGCCCTGCCCTGCTGCACCACCGCGCGGAAGGCGGTGGCGAAGCGGCAGCCGAGGGAGGCCGCCGTCGCGTACGACATGTCCTCCGGGATCGCCACCAGGTTCACGTCCGCGTGGTCCAGCGCCACGTACTGGGCGAAGGAGCCCCAGTGGGTGAAGCCGGGCTGGGTCTGGCGTTCGCAGACCTGCTGGTCGCCGGCCGCGCAGGACGGGCAGGTGCCGCAGGCGCAGACGAAGGGGACGGTGACCCGGTCGCCGGGGCGCCGGCCGGTCACCCCGGCGCCGACCGCCTCGACGACACCGGCGAGTTCGTGGCCGGGTACGTGCGGGAGCGTGATGTCGGGGTCGTGGCCCATCCAGCCGTGCCAGTCGGACCGGCACAGACCGGTGGCCTCGACCCGGACGACCACGCCGTGGGGCGCCGGGCGCGGATCAGGGACGTCTCTCACCTCGGCGGGGCTGCGGAACTGCTCGAAGACGACGGCTCGCATACGCGCGTGCTCCTTTCGGGGACTGCGCGAAGGGTAGGCGCCGCGGCGGCCTGGACCACCCAGGTCGCACCGGACTGATCGCACCCGCACCGACTCCCGGACCGCCGTCGCCGCCCGGCCCGGACATGCCCGGCGGCATCACCGAGGACGCCGGCGTCCCGCCCCGCAATCCCCGGGGTCGGACCGGATCCGGTGCCCGGACAGCCCGCCTCCCGGCCATCCCCTCCCTCGTGGTCCGCCCCGTCCGGGGCCACTCCCCCGCGACTCCCGGACTGCGACAGACCGGGCTTCTGCCTAAAGTTCGGGTAAATCGACCGGTTCCGGTGGGCACCACCGCGCCCGCCGGAACACGAGGGGACCCACCGTGACCCACTCTCCGCCCCCCGGCCGGCCGCAGGCCCGCATCCCGGGTCCGCAGCAGCCGCCACCGCCGTACCCCCGTATCCGCGCGGGCCTGTGGAAGCGCTGCCTCGGCGGCGGGCTCGCCCTGTGGGTGCTGACCGCGCTGGTCACGTACGCGACGGGGAACACCACGCTGCTGCCGACGCTGATCCTGCTCGGCAGCTTTCTCGTCCCGGTCGTCTTCGTCCTGTGGGCCTACGAGCGGCACGGCCGTGACCTCGGCGTCAGCGCGATCCTCGGCTGCTTCCTGACGGGCGGCACGCTCGGGGTGCTGGGCGCCTCGGTGATGGAGTCCTACCTCGTACGCCCGTCCTGGGGGATGTTCGTCTGCGTCGGCCTGATCGAGGAGGCGGTGAAGCTCGGCGCGCTGGTGTTCGTCCTGCGCCGGCTGCCGGGGATCCGCGGCATACGCGCCGGACTGGTGCTCGGCGCGGCCGTCGGCTTCGGTTTCGCGGCCCTGGAGAGCTCCGGGTACGCGTTCAACGCCGCCGTCTCCACCGAGGGCATCGACCTGCGGGCACTGATCGAGACGGAGATCCTGCGCGGCGTACTGGCCCCCTTCGGACACGGCCTGTGGACCGCGATCGCAGGCGCCGCCCTGCTCGCCTCCCGTCGCCCGAACGGCCGCTTCCGGCTCACCGCCCAGGTGGTCGGCAGCTGCCTCGGCGTGGCCCTGCTGCACGCGCTGTGGGACTCCACGCACGGCGTGGCGATCTGGCTGGTGGCCCGCCTGGCGGGTACCGGAGTGAACAGGGAGCTGTTCGCCGAGGGTTACATCCCGCACCCCACCGCGGCACAGGAGCACCTCTTCACACTGTTCTCGGTGGGCCTGCTGATGCTCGTCTCCCTGGCGGGGGTGGCCTGGGTGTGCTCGCTGGCGCGCCGTGACCCCTCTTGGAGAAATACCCCCTAGGGGTATAGTGTGACCAGAGTGGGGCCCCCTCCTGGGCCCCATCGGCCCCACCCGCCTCGACGAGGAGAACGACATGACCGCCCAGACCGACACTTCGGGCTCCGTGACCGCCGTCTACAAGGTGACCGGCATGAGCTGCGGGCACTGCGAGGGTTCCGTCTCCGCAGAGATCTCCGAACTCGCCGGCGTCACCTCGGTGACGGCCGTCGCGGCCAGCGGCGAGGTCACGGTCGTGTCCGCCGCCCCGCTCGACGAGGAGGCGGTCCGCGCCGCCGTCGACGAGGCGGGCTTCGAGCTCGTCGGCCGCGTCTGAGAGCCCCGCGCGGCAGTCCGCACGTCTGACACACATCTCTCCGCCGGGCCGCGCCGACCAGCTCATACTGGATCCGTGCGGTCCGATCCGTTGCATGGAGTCCGGACATGACCACCAGCACCACCAGCACCACATCCACCGCGAGGACACCGATAGCCCCGCCGCCCACGGCCGGCACGGCCGAGGTCGAGCTGCTCATCGGCGGCATGACGTGCGCCTCGTGCGCCGCCCGCGTCGAGAAGAAGCTCAACCGCATGGACGGCGTCACGGCCACCGTGAACTACGCCACCGAGAAGGCCAAGGTCACATACCCCCAGGGGGTTCAGGTCGCGGATCTGGTCGCCACGGTCGTCAAGACCGGGTACACGGCCGAGGAACCGACACCCCCGGAGCCGGCCCAGCCGGAGCCGGAAGCCGCGTCCGAAGCGTCCGGCCGGGACCCGGAACTCGCCGGGCCGCGTCGGCGCCTCCTGGTCTCCGCGCTGCTCGCCGCCCCGGTGGTGCTGCTGGCGATGGTCCCGGCGCTGCAGTTCGACAACTGGCAGTGGCTGTCGCTGACCCTGGCGTCGCCGGTGGTTCTCTGGGGCGGCTGGCAGTTCCACCGGGCCGCCTGGACCAACGCCCGGCACGGCGCGGCCACCATGGACACGCTGGTCTCGGTCGGCACGCTCGCCGCCTTCGGCTGGTCGCTGTGGGCGCTGTTCTTCGGCGACGCCGGGATGGCGGGCATGCACGACGAGTTCCGGTTCACGGTCTCGCGCACGGACAGCGCGTCCACGATCTACCTGGAGGTCGCCGCCGGGGTCGTCGCGCTGATCCTGCTCGGCCGCTATCTGGAGGCGCGCTCCAAGCGGCGGGCTGGTGCGGCCCTCAGGGCCCTGATGGAGCTGGGCGCCAAGGACGTGGCGGTGCTGCGCGCGGGTCGTGAGGTACGGGTCCCGGTGGGGTCCCTGGCGGTCGGCGACCGGTTCGTCGTACGGCCCGGCGAGAAGATCGCCACCGACGGGACCGTGGTCGAGGGCGTCTCGGCGGTCGACGCGTCGATGCTGACCGGTGAGTCGGTGCCGGTGGACGTGAGCGCCGGGGACACCGTCACGGGCGCGACCGTCAACGTGGGCGGGCGGCTGGTCGTCGAGGCCACCCGCATCGGCGCGGACACCCAGCTGGCGCGGATGGCACGGCTGGTGGAGGACGCGCAGAACGGCAAGGCCGAGGTGCAGCGGCTCGCCGACCGGATCTCCGCCGTCTTCGTGCCCGTCGTCATGCTGATCGCGCTGGGCACCTTCGGGGTCTGGCTGGGCGTCACCGGGGACCCGGCCGCCGCGTTCACGGCCGCCGTCGCCGTGCTCATCATCGCCTGCCCGTGCGCGCTGGGCCTGGCCACGCCGACCGCGCTGATGGTCGGCACCGGGCGGGGCGCGCAGCTCGGCATCCTGATCAAGGGCCCGGAGGTGCTGGAGTCCACGCGCCGGGTCGACACCGTCGTGCTCGACAAGACCGGGACGGTGACCACCGGGCGGATGAGCCTTCAGGAGGTGTACGCCGCCGAGGGCGCCGACGAGGACGAGGTGCTGCGACTCGCGGGCGCCGTCGAACACGCCTCCGAGCACCCGGTCGCCCGGGCGATCGCCGCGGGCGCCGGTGAGCGGGTCGGGGAGCTGCCCGGGGTCGAGGACTTCGAGAACGTCCCCGGCCGGGGCGTACGCGGGCGCGTGGAAGGCCGCGAGGTGACCGTGGGGCGGCTCGCCGAGATCACCGGTCCGGTTCCCGAGGAACTGGCCGCGGCGCGCTCCAGGGCCGAGCGGGCGGGCCGTACGGCGGTCCTGGTCGGCTGGGACGGAGCGGCCCGCGGGGTCCTCGCGGTCGCCGACGCGGTCAAGGAGTCAAGCGCCGAGGCGGTGCGCGAGCTGCGCGCGCTCGGACTGACGCCGGTCCTGCTGACCGGCGACAACCGGCCGGTGGCCGAGACGGTCGCGCGGGCCGTGGGGATCGACCCGGGGCACGTGTACGCGGAGGTGCTGCCCGAGGACAAGGTGGCGGTGGTACGGCGGCTGCAGGGCGAGGGGCGGACGGTCGCCATGGTCGGCGACGGCGTCAACGACGCGGCGGCGCTGGCCACCGCCGACCTCGGGCTCGCGATGGGCACGGGGACGGACGCGGCGATCGAGGCCGCCGACCTGACCCTGGTGCGCGGGGACCTGCGGGTGGCGGCGGACGCGATCCGGCTGTCCCGGCGGACCCTGGCCACCATCAAGGGCAACCTCGGCTGGGCCTTCGGCTACAACGTGGCCGCGCTCCCGCTCGCCGCCGCCGGACTGCTGAACCCGATGATCGCGGGGGCCGCGATGGCCTTCTCCTCGGTGTTCGTGGTGACCAACAGCCTGCGGCTGCGCGCCTTCCGGTGAAAGTTACCGAGGGTTCGCCGTGCTCGATGTAGAAGTCCCCCTGGAGTCCGACGCGCACCTCACATAAGCTCTTCACAAGGCTCGCGCATCATCCTTACGCTTGAGCTCCGATCGCTGTATCGGGGCTCTTGCGCATCTATGGGACATATGCAAGAGACGCAGATCACAGTGGTGTGAACGTAACCATCGAAGGGGTTCGAAGGTCTAAGTTGGCGATGTCAGAGAAGCGTCTTGGGGGGCGCTGACCTGGCATCTGGGGATGTCTTGGGGGACTTCCTCAGAGATGCGTTGCCGGGGCACGTACGGCGGGAAGCTTTGAGCGGCCCTCCCGTGCCGTACGGGTCCCGGCAGATCGCACCGCATCACTGGTAGCACGACACGTAGTACGGCGGGCGGTGCCCGTTGTGCTCAATGCAGCGATTCAGGCGCTGCCATACCGAGCGCCCGGCCGGATCCCGTGGGGGGAATCCGCACCGGGACACGGGAAGGCGCCCTGGTCGCCGGCCCGTGGGGGGACCGGTGCTCCAGGGCGCCTTCTGCTGTGTGCGAGGCGGGGGCACCGCGCTGGACGGCGCCCCCTCGGAGGAACGTGTCAGCGTTCCTCGACCGGGACGAAGTCGCGCTCGACGACGCCCGTGTAGATCTGGCGCGGGCGGCCGATGCGGGAACCCGGCTCCTTGATCATTTCCTGCCACTGGGCGATCCAGCCGGGCAGCCGGCCGAGGGCGAACAGGACCGTGAACATCTCGGTCGGGAAGCCCATGGCGCGGTAGATCAGACCGGTGTAGAAGTCGACGTTCGGGTAGAGGCTGCGCGAGACGAAGTAGTCGTCGGAGAGCGCGTGCTCCTCCAGCTTCAGGGCGATGTCCAGCAGCTCGTCGGACTTGCCGAGGGCCGAGAGCACATCGTGCGCGGCGGCCTTGATGATCTTGGCGCGCGGGTCGAAGTTCTTGTAGACCCGGTGGCCGAAGCCCATCAGGCGGACGCCGTCCTCCTTGTTCTTCACCTTGCGGATGAAGGAGTCGACGTCGCCGCCGGACGCCTGGATGCCCTCCAGCATCTCCAGCACCGACTGGTTGGCGCCGCCGTGCAGGGGGCCCCAGAGC
The DNA here is from genome assembly GCF_040634175.1 of Streptomyces sp. NPDC007162. Classification (NCBI taxonomy): domain Bacteria; kingdom Bacillati; phylum Actinomycetota; class Actinomycetes; order Kitasatosporales; family Streptomycetaceae; genus Streptomyces; species Streptomyces sp. NPDC007162. The sequence goes on along the minus strand of NZ_JBEYFC010000040.1, from coordinate 16,850 downwards.
GCGGAGATGCCGGCGGAGATGGACGCGAACATGTTCGCCTGGGACGAGCCGACCAGCCGGACCGTCGACGTCGAACAGTTCTGCTCGTGGTCCGCGTGCAGGATCAGCAGCTTGTCCAGGGCCGAGACGACGACCGGGTCGAGCTCGTAGTCCTGGGCGGGCACCGAGAACGTCATGCGCAGGAAGTTCTCCACGTAGGAGAGGTCGTTGCGCGGGTAGACGAACGGGTGGCCGACCGACTTCTTGTACGCGTACGCGGCGATGGTCGGAAGCTTGGCGAGCAGGCGGATGGTGGAGAGGTCGCGCTGCTTCTCGTCGAACGGGTTGTGGCTGTCCTGGTAGAAGGTGGACAGCGCCGAGACGACCGACGACAGCATGGCCATCGGGTGGGCGTCACGCGGGAAGCCCCGGTAGAAGTTCTTGACGTCCTCGTGCAGCAGGGTGTGCCGCGTGATCTCGGTCTTGAACGTGGTGAGCTCGTCCACGGTGGGCAGCTCGCCGTTGATCAGCAGGTACGCCACCTCGAGGAAGGTGGAGCGCTCCGCCAGCTGCTCGATCGGGTAGCCGCGGTACCGGAGGATGCCGGCCTCGCCGTCGAGGTAGGTGACGGCGGATTTATAGGCAGCGGTGTTGCCGTAGCCGCTGTCCAGGGTCACGAGACCGGTCTGGGCGCGGAGCTTCCCGATGTCGAAGCCCTTGTCGCCGACGGTGCTGTCGACCACCGGGTAGGTGTACTCGCCGTCGCCGTACCGCAGTACTACTGAGTTGTCGCTCACGTCTTCCCTCACCGACGTAGTGCCTCATCTTCGAGGTGCCCTGACTGTCTCTACCATCCCCCATTTGGCTCAGGAGAGTGCACTCGGGGTCGACCATTGGGCCTATCGACGGCACTCAGTGCCGCCAACCTGCTCATCCTGCCCCCTTGTTTCCCCATCTGGAAGTGCCTTGTGACCTTCACGACTCATTTGATCGATCATTTTTTGCGAGGCGGGACGTCGAGAGCCTGAAGTCCAGTGCCGTACAGCGCCGACCTGCCGACACCGTGCGCACCGCCTGGCCGATCGCCTTGCGCGAACCGACGAGGACGACCAGCTGCTTGGCCCGGGTGACCGCGGTGTAGAGCAGGTTCCGCTGGAGCATCATCCACGCCCCGGTGGTGACCGGGATCACCACCGCGGGATATTCACTTCCCTGTGAACGGTGGATGGTCACCGCGTAGGCATGGGCCAGTTCGTCCAGTTCGTCGAATTCGTACGGCACCTCCTCGTCCTCGTCGGTCAGCACCGTCAGGCGCTGGTCGACCGGGTCGAGCGAGGTGACCACACCCACGGTGCCGTTGAAGACGCCGTTTTCGCCCTTGTCGTAATTGTTGCGGATCTGGGTGACCTTGTCGCCGACCCGGAAGACCCGCCCGCCGAACCGCTTCTCGGCGAGACCGGGGCGGGCCGGGGTGATGGCCTGCTGGAGAAGTCCGTTGAGCGCCCCGGCCCCGGCGGGCCCGCGGTGCATCGGCGCGAGCACCTGCACGTCCCGCCGGGGATCGAGCCCGAACCTGGCCGGAACACGGCGGGCGGCGACGTCGACCGCGAGCCTGCCCGCCTCCTCCGTCTCGTCCGCCACGAAGAGGAAGAAGTCCTTCATGCCGTCGGTGACGGGCTGCTGCCCGGCGTTGATCCGGTGCGCGTTGGTGACCACGCCGGACTGCTGGGCCTGCCGGAAGACCCGGGTGAGGCGGACGGCGGGGACCGGGCTGTCGTCGGCGAGCAGATCCCGGAGCACCTCTCCGGCGCCGACGCTGGGCAGCTGGTCCACGTCCCCGACGAAGAGGAGGTGCGCGCCGGGCGGTACGGCCTTCACCAGCTTGTTGGCGAGGAGGAGGTCCAGCATCGAGGCCTCGTCGACCACGACCAGGTCGGCGTCGAGGGGCCGGTCCCGGTCGTACGCCGCGTCCCCGCCGGGCTTGAGTTCCAGCAGACGGTGGACGGTCGACGCCTCGGCACCGGTCAGCTCGGCGAGCCGCTTGGCGGCACGGCCGGTGGGGGCGGCGAGCACCACCTTGGCCTTCTTCGCCCGCGCCAGCTCCACGATCGACCTGACGGTGAACGACTTGCCGCAGCCCGGGCCGCCGGTCAGCACGGCCACCTTCTCCGTCAGGGCCAGCCGGACGGCCGCCTCCTGCTCGGGGGCGAGGTCGGCGCCGGTGCGGTCCCTCAGCCAGGCCAGGGCCTTGTCCCAGGCGACGTCACGGAACACCGGCATCCGGTCGTCGCCCGTCCGCAGCAGCCGCAACAGCTGGGAGGCGAGGGCCACTTCGGCACGGTGGAAGGGAACCAGGTAGACGGCGGTGACGGGTTCGGCGTCCGGTCCGGGACCGGGGAGCCGCTCCCGTACGACGCCCGGGTCCGCCCCGTCCTCGGGCTGCGCCGCCAGCTCGGCGAGGCAGTCGATGACGAGACCGGTGTCGACCTGGAGCAGCTTGACCGCGTCCGCGATGAGCCGCTCCTCGGGGAGGTAGCAGTGGCCCTGGTCGGCGGACTGCGAGAGCGCGTACTGCAGACCCGCCTTCACCCGCTCCGGGCTGTCGTGCGGGATCCCCACCGACTGGGCGATCTTGTCGGCGGTGAGGAACCCGATGCCCCAGACGTCGGCGGCGAGCCGGTAGGGCTGGTTCTTCACGACGGAGATGGACGCGTCCCCGTACTTCTTGTAGATCCGCACCGCGATCGACGTGGACACCTCCACGGTCTGGAGGAAGAGCATGACCTCCTTGATCGCCTTCTGCTCCTCCCAGGCGTCGGCGATCTTCTTCGTCCGCTTCGGCCCGAGGCCGGGCACCTCGATCAGCCGCTTCGGCTCCTCCTCGATGATCCGGAGGGTGTCGATCCCGAAGTGCTGCGTGATCCGGTCGGCGAACACCGGCCCGATCCCCTTGACCAGCCCCGATCCCAGGTACCGCCGTATCCCCTGCACCGTGGCCGGCAGCACCGTCGTGTAGTTCTCGACGGTGAACTGCTTGCCGTACTGCGGGTGCGACCCCCAGCGCCCCTCCATCCGCAGCGACTCCCCCACCTGGGCACCGAGCAGCGCGCCGACGACCGTGAGCAGGTCGCCGGCGCCCCTGCCGGTGTCGACGCGGGCGACGGTGTAGCCGTTGTCCTCATTGGCGTAGGTGATGCGTTCGAGCACGCCTTCGACGGTGGCGAGCCGCCGTTCGCCGGTGGGGGTCCCCGTCTGCTGAGCCATGATCCGACGGTACTGGCGGGGACTGACAGCCGGGGACGGGGTGCGGATTTCCGGCCGCCGGCGTCCTTGCCCCAGGTCTGGACGAGGCGCGCGAAACGGCTGGTATTACTGGGGCATGCAGGAAGAGATTGCACGCTCCGCGATCGACACGTTCATCTCCGCGTTCAACGCCTCGGACGACAGCTATGTGACTGCTCTGCTCTCCCAGGCTCTGACCTCGGACGTGGTGTTCTGGGGGCCGTTGGGTCGCAGCGAAGGAATCGCGGCGGTCGAGCGGTTCGTGCTGGACATCCGGCACCACCCGGCGGGGACCGGCACGATGGTGCGCTGCTCGGCGGTGGACATGCCCGACGAGTGGGCCCGGTACCAGTGGGTCTTCACCACGCCGGACGGAGGTCCCCGCCTGGCGGGAACGGACGTCGTCCATCTGCGGCGGAGCCTCATCGACCAGGTCATCGTCTTTGCGGGGGAGATCGAGCCGTTCGCCTCCTGAGTCATCCGCGTGTCCAGCCTGTCCGGCCGGACTGGGGAACGAGCGTGAAACTCGCCCGGGTGAGCGTGTCCGTCGCTCCGTCGGGGTGGTCCACCCGGCGGCCGACACGGCGGGGGCAGCCGCCGCCGTCGTCAGCGTGACACCCAAGACGGCAACGGCCGGCAGGATTCGCCGACGGGCCACTCATTCCGACGGCGACCGGCCCCTCCCACAGCACGGATTCGAGCCCTCCCTGCCGCGACCGGAGGCCGTGGTCACGGTCGGCGCGCGGTGTAGCACGTGGGCGGGCCGCCCGACGGTGAGGTCAGACATGCCCTCATGGCGCTGCCCCGGCCGGCGACGGCCGCCAGGCCGGTGTAGACGAACGGGTCGGTGTCGTGGGCGTGCGCGACGGTGACGCGCTGGGCGGGGCGGTCCGGGGTGGTGAAGGTGAGGGTGGAGCCGGCGGGGGCGTTCCACACTCTGGCCCAGGCCGCCCGGCAGAGCGGGTTGTAGCGTATTTCGAGCCCGACGCCGGCGGGTGTCTGCACGTGGAGCAGCGTCTTCGGTTCGACTCCGCACAGCACCGGCCCCGGGTCCTTGCCGTCGCACGCGGTGCCCGTGCACCCGACGTGGAAGCCGGCGGAGGCCCTGGAGGCGGCCCGGCCCGCTCCCGGCAGCAGGAGGACGCCGGCGCAGACGCCGAGCGCGGCGATCGCGGCGGCGCCCCCGGCGAGCCACTTGCGGTGACGCCGGGCCGGTGGTGCGTCCGCGGTCCCGGGCGCCTGCGGTCTCCCGGTCGGGGCGCCGTCGACGGACGTCGCGCGCTCCGGTGTCCGCCCCGCCGGCGGAGCCGCACCTGTCGCGGTGCGCCGGCTCCAGGCCGCCTCCGCCAGTTCCCACAGCGCCCGGATGCCCGGCTCGGGCTCGTCCGCCAGCCGGCACAGCACGCTCACCGCCGGCCAGGGCGGCAGGGCGCGTCCGGCCAGCCAGCGCTGCCACGAGGACTTGCTGTAGGCGGACTCCGTCGCCAGCGCCGACAGCGTGAGCCGGGAACGGTCGCGCAGTGCCCGCAGGCGGGTCGCGAGCCGTTCGCACTCGGGCGGGATCCCCGTCATCCGCGCAGCGCCGCCCAGGTACGCGGGCCCACCTGGCCGTCGACGTCCAGGTGGTACCTCTTCTGCGCGGTGATGACCGCGGACTCGGTCAGCGGCCCGAAGTTGCCGTCCACGCCTCCCGGGGAGATGCCGGCCCGTTGCAACAGGCACTGCAGTTCGGCGACTTCGGGGCCCGACATGTCGACCTCGAGGGTGTCGCTGCTGGTGTCGCTGTTCCCGGCGTACCACGAGCCGTGTCTGCGCACGTCCTTGCAGGCGTAGTCGATCGGACGGGCCACCGCCGCGGTACGGGGGGAGGCGGTCGGGTGCTCGCTGTGAACCGCCGTCAGCACCGCCACCGCGACCGCCGCACCCGCCACGGCCGATGCCGCGGCGGTCAGGTACAGCCTCGTACGCGTCACCGGACGTCGGACGGGGCGCGTCGCGGTGGTCGCGGGCAGCGGTTCCGGGGCCGCCGCGCCGTGGTCGTCCGACTCCGCCCCGGACCGGTCCCGCTGCCAGGAATCGGCTGCCGTCTCGTGCAGCGCCAGCAGCCGGGCCGGGTCCGTGCCGGTGACCGCCGCCAGCGCCTCGACCGCCGCCTTCGGCGGCATCAGCCGGCCGCTCAGGTAACGCTCCCACGAGGAGGCGCTGTAACCGGTCCGTGCGGCCAGCCTGGGCAGGCTCAGGCCGCTGTCGTCCTTGAGCCGACGCAACTGCCCCACGAACTCGACCCCGACGGGATCCATCCCGCCGGGCAGTTCCTTCCACCGCGCCATACCCCGCCCCCATCCCTCCCAAGACGCCCCCGTTCAGCCGGAGATGGTAGCCGGGCCGGGTGGCCGGAACCGTGCCGGACGGACCTTGGTGTGTCGTGGGAGGGGAGGCGGGGAGGCGGAGCCCGAGGGACGCCGAAGCGTCACTCAACTCAGCACTCGTTGTTCGTGCCCGACGCCCAGACGGGGCTGCCGCCCTGGTTGTAGATGACGAAGTTGCCGTCGTTCTGCACGTAGGCGTAGGCGTTCGCGTTGGAGCCGTTCTCGTGCCACATCTGCTTCCAGTAGGAGAAGTCGGTGGTGAACCGCTCCCACAGGGTGATGCCGCCACCCGTGAACTCGATGTACGCGTTGTTGGCGCCGGTCCTGGAGACGTAGGTGTTCGTGGACCACAGCACCTTGCCGCTGTTGCAGTACAGCACGAGGTTCCCGTCGGACTGCCAGTTGAGGTGCACGGTCGTGGACGCCCAGGAGTGCGCCGCGGCCTGGTTGAACTTCACGTCGTTGCTGAGGTCGATGTACTTGCCGAGCGAGTCGGCCTGGGCCGACGTCGTGAACCCGAGCGACAGCACGCCCGTCGTCGCCAGTGTCGCGGCTCCCACCGTCACCCGTCGCAGGAACGCGTTCCCCGCCCTGAAATTGCGCATGGTCATCCTTCGTGAGGAGTGTGTCGCGGTCGTTCCGAGGCTTCCACGACGCTCCCGGGGACCTCGATCTCCGATCGGCAGCTGACGAGATCATGGCGCGGTACGGCATCTGACGTGGGACTTTCCCACCGGGGATGACGAGGCCCCGGGACGGACTCACCGGGACTTCGAGATGACTCCGGTCCTGGAGAGGTCGAACATGGAACCACGATCAAGTGTCGGAGCGTCTAGGCTGCCACGGTGGTGCATGACTTTCTGGGCGTGAGTATCGACGTGAATGCCTTACTGTGGCTGGCTTCGGCGGTCCTGCTCGGACTAGGAGCCGGACTGTACTCGCGTCACAAGTTCAAACAGGGCAAGCACTTCTCCGCAGTCCAGTTGCAGGACTTCGCGGACGGCATGCGCCGCGAGTTGTTCAAGTCCGGCATCGTCACTACGCCGACCCCGAGGATTCAGGGTGTCGATGGTTTCAGGATGCAGCTTTCCGCCAAGGGAATCGAAGAATCGAGAATGGAGCGCTTGATGGCTGCGGCTGAGGAGCCTCGAACGGTCAGGAACTACCAGGCGGGCGTCATCCAGATCGGTGACCAGAACCAAGCCAGCCATGTGAACACCAACTTCAGCGCCGATCCACATCCGCTGCTGGCGCAGCTCGTTACCGCACTGGTCACCGCGTCTCGGGACACGGCCGTACAACCACAGTTGCGTGAAGCGGCTGAGCAGGCAGCGACAGAGCTCCGAACGGCGGACGAGTCCCGCATTCCGCTGATCCTGGAGCGCGTTCGCGGATTCGTCAGCGTGGCCGCGACCGGGTTCGAGGCAGTCCGGCCGATCCTGGACGCGATCACTCGCTGAGGACACAAGGCCCCCGGACACCTGTCAGGGCCTTCGCCGAGAACTCCTTACGACCCTGTCTCGCTGCGAAACTCCTGGCGGCACGTCGCTTCGTCGCGTCCGGTCGCGCGCTCTGCCGGCATCGTTGCAGTCGCCGCGCGCTGCGCCCCGCCCTCGGTCTTGGCTGAGGACGGGGCGCGCTACGCATACTGACCCGGCGTCAACAGACCCTCGCGTCGTCGGTCTCCTGAGGGACGTTGTACTGGTTGTACACGAACCTCACCGCTGCGAAGTGGTCGAGGCAGCCGGAGTAACCCGGATTACTCCAGAACTCCTGCTGTGACGTGTTGTACCACGGAGGAGTGCCTACGCAATTGAGGTTCGAGGCACCCACAGGCCCACATTCCTGGAGCGTCACGGTCCAACCGCTGTGGCTCGCGCGGAACGAATCCCACACCCACAGATAGCTGAAATACTCGTCACACGACCGGGAGTAGTACTGCTTCAACGAGGCCGCGGTCTGACCTCCGACAGTCACATAGGCGGTTGGCCCCAACTGTGTGACATCGGAGCATCCAGACGGAGTGGCGGCACTTGCGCTGCCCGTGAAGCCCACGACCGGAGCAATGGAAATAGCTGCGACCGCGACACCTCGCGAGACCAATCGACGTATCAAGCTTCCCCCTCTGGCGACTGACACAGACGAACTGCTGGAGACGCTACGGACACGGGTCCTCGAACCGTCCTGGTTTCGTCCTAATGCCAGGTCAGGCTGGCGGTCGGCGTTGCTCGTGACGTGGGAGGAGGGCAGGGCGGTGGGACGGAGGGCCATCCCCCGCAGTCTGGGCGGCGATGACGGCGGGCCGCCGAGGGCCACAAACAGAGAGCCGCCCACCACGCAAGGCAGGTTCGAAGTGACCGATGCCGCTCACCCGGTCACAGCCCGGGGACCGGCTCAGGAACTCCTGGGCCGTCGCCCCCAGCGCAGCTGGCTGAGGACAATCAGGAGCAGCCCGGCAAGCAGGAGGGCGTTCCCGCCGAAGAAACGAGTTCCCCAGGAGACGCTCGGCAGGACTCAAAAGTAGAAGAGGCTCTGCGAAACAAGCGAGATGCCGATGAGCAGGGCACCAAGGCCGTGGAGTTGAGGCCTGGTGACGTGGCGGCGCGCCGTGGGCATAACCCACCCTGTCCGGAGCGTGACGATTCCCAACGTGATCGCCAGCAGTCCCAGGAACGTGTCCGTTCCTACCACCCACGCCATGGTGTCGCTCCGCTCCGATCGCAAGAGCCGGGAACGCCGGCAGCGCCCGGCCCGAAGACCTTCACATTGTCGCTGGACCCGGTGTCGGATGACCATGCCCAGGGCCATGCGATCTCCGTCGGTCTCTGTCACCGTCTGCGCGCCATGTGCGGTGGGCAGAGGGGAGGGCTGGTCATCGAGCGGGTCACGGCACTGCAGGGCGCGGCGCCTGACGTCCCGTCGACTCCCCGGACTTGATCTCCGCCACGAAGGCAGCGAAGGCTCCCGCCGGGAAGGTGAGGATGGCGCGGGCGGGGGCTTTGGAGTCGCGGACGGCTGTGCGGGTGGGGGTGGTGGCTATCTCTACGCAGTTGTTGCCGTCGCCCTCGCCTGAGTAGGACGACTTCCGCCAGTTGTCCATGGGGCCTCACAGCTCCTTCAGCAGCCGATTGATGAAGTCGCGCGACCGATCCGGTTCGAGCGATACACCCTCCACTTTATGGAAGCGTGTTCGATACGTGTTGAGTTGGGCTTGGGAATCAAGGAAGACCGAGCCATGGGGAGCGTCGCGCGAGACCGTGTCCAGCTTGGGCACAGGTCCACCCACGTACGTCATCGTGCTCGACGCGACAGCAAAGTCATCCAGGTCGAAGGGGATGATCCGCAAGGTGATGCGATCCGATTCGGACAGCTCCAGGAGCCGGATGAGTTGAGCCCGCGCGACGGCACGGTCACCGACCCGGATGCGCAGTGCAGCCTCGTGGAGCACGATCTCGTGCGGGAAGTTGACCTTGGTCTGGCGTGCCATTCGGTGACTGACACGCAGCTCGAGTTCCGCACGTGTCAGTTCTGGGAGCCTGGACGAAAAGACCGCGCGAGCGTACTCCTCCGTCTGAAGCAGGCCCGGCACATACAAGATGGCCACATCTTTCTGGAACGCAGCATGGTGGTCGAGTTCCGACAGGTCCATGAACGAGGTGGGCAGGAGGCCCCGGTACTCCTCCCACCACCCCTGCGTCCGATCAGCGGCCATTCCTACCAGGGCATCGATGAACTCCCCATCCGTACATGCGTAATGGGACGCCAGTCGGCGCACCCGTTCCTCGCTCACCCCCGTGAGCCCCAGCTCGATATGGCTGATCTGGACCCTGTTCGCTCCGAGAAGGGCAGCCGCCTGCGCACCGGTCATGCCGGACGCCTCACGGAGCCTGCGCAGCTCAACTCCCAGGCGCACCTGACGGGCTGTCGGCTCACGCCTCTGAACCATGAGTTGCTCTCCTCTTTCGGGGGGCCGATCTCCCGATCAGCTTGCCACGGGTAACAGATTACCCCTACTGTCAGTGACGCACTGCACACGCAGCGGAAGTGCACCGCCCCGTCCTCCAAGGACGGCGCGGCAACGCCACCCTGCGTGAAACCCCCTCGACACCCCCGGAGTTGATGACGCATGCCCGACGCCTGGGAGTACACCCTCTCCATCCCCAACGACCTCCGCGCCGTCGCCGTCAGTCGCCACACGCTCAGACTCGTCCTCACGGCGCACGGGCTGGCCCACTCCCTCGATGTCGCCGAACTCCTCGCCACGGAGCTGGTGTCCAACGCCGTACGACACACGAAAGGCCCCGCCGCCCTGCGCGTCCGCTGGTCGCCGCCCGGCACCCTCCGGATCGGCGCGTGGGACGCGGACCCCGAACCGCCCGAGCCGCCGGTGCCCTTCGAGGGGCGCGGGGAGGTGGAGGAGGGGCGGGGGCTGGCGCTGGTGCGCGCCTGTTCGGATCTGTGGGGCTGGCAGCCGCTGTCGCGGTTCGGCAACCGAGGGAAGTACGTGTGGTGCGAGTTGGCCGCGGCGTAGGCCCACGAGGGCCCGTGGTCCGCATGCCGCAACGCGCCCCCGCAAGGTGAGCCGGGCGCAGGACCCCGGCCGTTCCGGTGGCGGGAAATCGCCGATACGGTGATGGTGGGCGGCGGGGAACATTTTCGCGCGCAGGGAGAGCTGCAGATGCCCGAGATCACCGCTCCGTACCCGACCGGCACCCCGTGCTGGGTCGATCTGATGGCGAAGGACCAGCAGGCGGCGCTGGACTTCTACCGTGACCTGTTCGGCTGGCAGGGCGAGGTCGGCGGGGCCGACTTCGGCGGGTACGCGGTCTGTACGCTGCACGGCAAGCCGGTGGCGGGCATCGGCGCGGCCATGGCGCCGGAGGGGCAGCCGGAGCCGCCGACCGTGTGGACCACCTACCTGGCCAGCACCGACGCCCAGGCCACCCAGGACACGATCGTCTCGGCGGGCGGCACGCTGCTGGCCCCGGTGATGGACGTCGGTGGCATCGGCCGGATGCTGATCGCCGCCGACCCGCAGGGCGCGGTGTTCGGGGTGTGGCAGCCGGGCGAGTTCCACGGCGCGGGGGTGGTCAACGAGGCGGGCGCGGTGATCTGGAACGAGCTGAGCACCAGCGACGTACCCGGCGCCACCGGCTTCTACGGCGAGTGCTTCGGCATCGAGATCCAGCCGATGGAGGGCGCCGAGGGGAACTACTGGGCGCTGAACCTCGGCGGCCGGGCCGTGGGCGGCGCCGCCCGGCTCGGTGACGACCGGCCCGGCACCCCGCCGCACTGGCTCACGTACTTCGCGGTGGACGACGTCGACTCCACCGTGGACGCCCTGGTCAAGCGGAACGGCACGGTACTCGCACCGCCCTTCGACATGATGGCCGGCCGGATGGCCGTGGTCGCCGACCCGCAGGGCGCGGTCTTCGCGATCCTCAAACCCAAGCCGATGGACTGAGGCCCCGAGTCGACGGTCTGACGCACAGAGCAGCCCCGCGCCGAAAGCAACAGGTCCGGACCCCCTTCCGCTTCTTCTTCCGCCGGGGATACCCCTGAGGTGACCGGTGGTGGGGAAACGGAAGGGGACGGGGTCATGGCAGGAAGCGAACAGGGCGCGCACGGCTGGCAGGTGGACGCGCGCTGCACCAACTGCGATGCCGCGCGGCAGCTGGCTCCCGGGCTGATCGCCGAGGTGGGCGGCCGTTCGGCCGTGGTACGCCAGCCGCGCGACGCCGCGGAGACGGAGCGGTTGTACGCGGCCGCGCACGCCTGCCCCACGCGGTCCGTGCGGCCCCCCGGCGGTCGGCTGGACGCGGCCCGGGACCCGTTCCCGCTGGCCCTGGACGGCACCGTGGCGCTGTGCGGGCACAACTCCCCCCGCACCGCCGGAGCCAACTCGTACCTCCTGCGCCGACCCGGCGGCACGTCGATGATGGTGGACACGCCTCGCTGGAGCCCGGTCCTCGCCGCCCGCTACGAGGCGTCCGGCCCGGTCACCGACGTCCTGCTCACCCACCGCGACCACGCCGCGCACGGCCGCCGCTACGCCGACCGGTTCGGCGCCCGGCTCTGGATCCACGAGGGCGACCTCGACGCCGCCCCGGACGCCGACCGGGTGCTGCGCGGCACCGGGGAGACGCGGATCGCGGACGGCGTCCTCGCCCTCCCCTTCCCCGGCCACACCCCCGGCAGCGTGCTCTACCTGGCCGACGACCGGTACTGCTTCAGCGGGGACAGTTTCTACTGGTCGCGTACGACGGCGGACATCGAGGTCGCCGAGAGCGTCACCTGGTACTCGATCCGCGAACTGGCCGCCTCCCTGACCCGGACCGCGGACCGGCTGCGCTTCGAGTGGCTGCTCCCGGGCCACGGCGACCGCCGCCGCCTGCCCGGGGAGGAGACGACCTCGCGGCTGGAGCGGCTGGCGGCCCGCACCCGGGCGCTCCGGCCCCGCCCGGTCGACTTCGGCGCGGTCCGCTGGTGAGGGTCGCCGCAGTGGGCTGACCGTCGGGGGCGCCGTCGCCCCGGCGGCGCGCTCGGTCACGATTCGATTTCGGCCACCTCCACCCCCTTGCCCCACTCGCGTGTAATCGATTCCAATCCTCCGTACACGCAACCGTGTAATCGATTCCAAGCACGGTGCACGAGTTCCACGAGGAGGTGGAGCGGCGATGGCGAGCATCAAGGACGTCGCTGCCGCGGCCGGGGTTTCCGTCGCCACGGTGTCGCGCGTCCTGAACGACCATCCGTCGGTCAGCGACGACGCCCGCACCCGGGTGCTGGCCGCCGTCGCGGCGCTGGGCTACCGCCCGAACGCCGTCGCCCGTTCCCTGCGCACCGACCAGACCCGCACCCTCGGCCTGGTCATCAGCGACGTGCTCAACCCGTACTTCACGGAGCTGGCCCGCTCCGTGGAGGAGGCGGCCCGCGCCCTCGGCTACAGCGTCATCATCGGCAACGCCGACGAACGCCCCGAGCTCCAGGACCACCACGTACGGACCCTGCTCGACCGGCGGATCGACGGGCTGCTCGTCTCCCCCACCGACGGCGGCTCGCCGCTGATGCTGGAGGCGGCGCGCGGCGGCACCCCGATGGTGTTCGTCGACCGGTGGATCCCGGGCGTCGACGTGCCGGTGGTCCGCTCGGACGGCCGGGCCGCCGTCCGGGACCTGGTGGCGCACCTGCACGGGCTGGGGCACCGGCGGCTCGCGATCATCGCCGGGCCGGCGGCCACCACCACCGGCAGCGAGCGGGTGCGGGCCTTCCGGGAGGCCCTCGCCGAGTACGGCGTCCCGCTCCCCGAGGCCTACATAGGCCAGGGCGACTTCCAGGCCGAGAGCGGCCGGCGGGTCACCGAGGGCTTCCTCGACCTGCCCGAACCGCCCGAGGTGATCTTCGCCGCCGACAACCTGATGGCGCTCGGCGCGCTGGACGCGGTCCGGGCGCGCGGGCTGCGGGTGCCGGACGACGTGGCGCTGGCCGCGTTCGACGACATCCCGTGGTTCGTGCACACCGACCCGCCCGTCACGGCGATCGCCCAGCCGACCGGCGAGCTGGGACGCGCCGCGGTACGGGCGCTGGTCGACCGTATCGAGGGGCGGCCTCCGCAGTCCGTGACCCTCCCCGCCCGGCTCGTCGTGCGCAGTTCGTGCGGCGAGAACCGGGTCCCGAACGTTCAGAACAGGAGCCAGTCGTGAGCAACCAGGACGAGTTGCTGCGCATCGAGGGCATAAGGAAGTCCTTCCCGGGCGTGATCGCGCTCGACGGTGTCGACTTCGACCTGCGCCGCGGCGAGGTGCACGTACTCCTCGGTGAGAACGGCGCGGGCAAGAGCACCCTCATCAAGATGCTCTCCGGCGCCTACACGCCCGACGCGGGGCGGATCCTGGCCGACGGCGAGGAGGTGCGCATCCACGGCGCGCAGGACTCCGAGCGCCTCGGGATCGCGACGATCTACCAGGAGTTCAACCTCGTACCGGATCTCACGGTCGCCGAGAACATCTTCCTGGGCCGGCAGCCGCGCCGCTTCGGGGTGATCGACCGCAAGCGGATGGAGGCCGACGCCGAGGTCCTGCTGCGCCGGGTCGGGGTCGACGTGTCACCGCGGGCGCGGGTCAGGGAGCTCGGGATCGCCCGGCTCCAGATGGTCGAGATCGCCAAGGCGCTCAGCCTGGACGCGCGGGTGCTCATCATGGACGAGCCGACCGCGGTGCTCACCTCCGACGAGGTGGAGAAGCTCTTCACGATCGTGCGCCGGCTGCGCGCGGACGGGGTCGGGATCGTCTTCATCACGCACCACCTGGAGGAGATCGCCGCCCTGGGGGACCGGGTCACGGTGATCCGCGACGGGAAGAGCGTGGGCCAGGTGCCCGCCGCCACCCCCGAGGACGAGCTGGTGCGGCTGATGGTCGGGCGCTCCATCGAGCAGCAGTACCCGCGCGAGCGGGCGGACACCGGCGCCGCGCTGCTCACCGTCGAGGGCCTGACCAGGGACGGCGTCTTCCACGACGTGAGCTTCGAGGTGCACGCCGGCGAGGTCGTCGGGGTCGCGGGCCTGGTGGGCGCGGGCCGTACGGAGGTCGTACGGGCCGTGTTCGGCGCCGACCCCTACGACGAGGGGACCGTGAAGGTCTCCGGTACGGCGCTGCGGCGGCACGACGTGAACGCGGCCATGTCCGCCGGGATCGGGCTCGTCCCCGAGGACCGCAAGGGGCAGGGGCTGGTCCTGGACGCCTCCGTCGAGGAGAACCTGGGCCTGGTGACCTTGCGCAGGGCGACCCGGGCCGGGATCGTCGATCTCAGGGCGCAGCACGCCGCCGCCGAGCGGATCGCCGGGCAGCTGGGCGTCCGGATGGCGGGTCTCGGCCAGCACGTGCGCACGTTGTCCGGCGGCAACCAGCAGAAGGTCGTCATCGGCAAGTGGCTGCTCGCCGACACCAAGGTGCTGATCCTCGACGAGCCGACCCGCGGCATCGACGTCGGCGCCAAGGTCGAGATCTACCAACTGATCAACGAGCTGACGGCCGCCGGGGCCGCCGTACTGATGATCTCCAGCGATCTGCCCGAGGTGCTCGGTATGAGCGACCGGGTGCTGGTGATGGCCCAGGGCCGGCTCGCGGGCGAACTGACCGCGGACGAGGCCACCCAGGACGCCGTGATGGCGCTCGCCGTCAGCAACCCCACCATGACCGACAAGGAGGCCGCTCGTGGCCACTGACACGCTCAAGGGCAGCACTACGGGCGCCGGTGGCGTACGCCGGCTGCTCCTCGACAACGGCGCCCTCACCGCGCTGATCGTCCTCGTCATCGCCATGTCGGCGCTGTCCGGGGACTTCCTGACCACCGACAACTTGCTGAACGTCGGCGTCCAGGCGGCCGTGACAGCCATCCTCGCCTTCGGTGTGACCTTCGTGATCGTCTCGGCGGGCATCGACCTGTCGGTGGGCTCGGTCGCGGCCCTGTCGGCGACCGTGCTGGCGTGGAGCGCCACCCAGAACGGGGTGCCGGTCGTCATCGCGGTGGTCCTCGCGGTCCTGACCGGTGTCGCGGCCGGACTCGTCAACGGGTTCCTCATCGCGTACGGCAGGCTGCCGTCGTTCATCGCGACGCTCGCGATGCTGTCGGTGGCGCGCGGTCTGTCGCTGGTGATCTCCGGGGGCTCCCCGATCGCCTTCCCCGACTCGGTCTCGCACCTCGGTGACACGCTCGGCGGCTGGCTGCCGGTGCCGGTCCTCGTCATGATCGTCATGGGGCTGATCGCGGCCTTCGTGCTCGGCCGGACCTACATCGGCCGTTCCATGTACGCGATCGGCGGCAACGAGGAGGCCGCCCGGCTGTCCGGGCTGCGGGTGTCGCGGCAGAAGCTCGCCATCTACGCGCTGTCCGGGCTGTTCGCGGCCGTCGCGGGCGTCGTGCTGGCCGCCCGGCTGTCCTCCGCGCAGCCGCAGGCCGCCAACGGCTACGAGCTGGACGCGATCGCCGCGGTCGTCATCGGCGGCGCCTCGCTGGCCGGCGGCACGGGCAAGGCGTCCGGGACGCTGATCGGCGCGCTGATCCTCGCGGTGCTGCGCAACGGCCTCAACCTGCTCAACGTCTCCGCGTTCTGGCAGCAGGTCGTCATCGGTGTGGTCATCGCGCTCGCGGTGCTCCTGGACACCATGCGCCGCAAGGCCGGGGCCACCCCGGCGGCGCCCCGGATCGGCGGGAGCAAGGGGAAGCAGGCCGGGACGTACGCGCTCGCGGTGGTCATCACCGTGGCGCTGGCGGCCGCGACCTCCCTCCTGCACACGGGCTCCGGGTCCGCCACGCCGCGGGTCGGGCTGTCGCTGTCCACCCTGAACAACCCGTTCTTCGTGCAGATCCGGTCCGGCGCGGAGGCCGAGGCGAAGAAGCTGGGTGTGGACCTGACCGTCACGGACGCCCAGAACGACGCCTCGCAGCAGGCCAACCAGCTGCAGAACTTCACCAGTTCCGGACTCGGCGCGATCATCGTGAACCCGGTCGACTCGGACGCGGCGAGCAACTCCGTGAAGGCCGCCGACAAGGCGAACATCCCCGTCATCGCGGTCGACCGGGGCGTCAACGGCGCCAAGACCGACACGCTGATCGCCTCCGACAACGTCAGGGGCGGCGAGCTGGCCGCCAGGACGATCGCCGAGAAGCTCGGCGGGCAGGGCAAGATCGTGATCCTGCAGGGCCAGCCCGGCACCTCCGCCGCCCGGGAGCGGGCGCAGGGCTTCGCCAACGGGCTCAAGGCCTACCCCGGTATCCAGGTGGTGGCCCAGCAGCCGGCCGACTTCGACCGCACCAAGGGCCTCGACGTGATGTCGAACCTGCTCCAGGCCCACCCGGACATCCAGGGTGTCGTCGCCGCCAACGACGAGATGGCGCTGGGCGCGATCAAGGCGCTCGGTTCCAAGGCCGGCACGTCGGTGTCGGTGGTCGGCTTCGACGGCACCCCGGACGGCCTGACCGCGGTCAAGGACGGCACGCTGTACGCCTCGGTCGCGCAGCAGCCCTCCCAGCTCGGGAAGATCGCCGTGGACAACGCCCTCAAGGCCGTCCAGGACAAGAAGGTCGACCCGACGATCAAGGTGCCGGTGAAGGTGATCACCAAGGCCAACGTGGCCGGTTTCACGGGCTGAGGCACGGCCGAAGCACCGCAGAGGCACCGCTGAGGCGGCCGGGCCGTTCACTTCGGTGTGCGGCCCGGCC
>NZ_JBEYFC010000039.1:0-31636 GCF_040634175.1 Streptomyces sp. NPDC007162 | reverse complement strand
GCCCCGGCCGTCCATGACGGCCGGGGCGCACGCGTGTCGGGAGTGGTCGATGCCGCCGTCCGGGGTGCAGCGGGTCGGTTCGTCGTCATGCGAGCTGCCGCGCGGCGGGTCGGCCGGGCAGCCCACCCGGCTCCGCAGCGCGTCCGGCCCTGCCGGCCCCCCGGCCGGGGCGAGGTCGATCGGGTGGTTCCGGCACGGGGAAGGCCACGGTGATCGGCCTGCGGCGCCGAGGAACGACGTGCGGGTGCTCTCAGTTGTTTCCGCGCGGCCCGCCCGCGGCCGTCCTGGTGACCGTCCCCAGATAGAGCCGCACGTATCGCGGCACGTCCACGTCGAGCGCCACGTCCACCATGGCCCGGTCCCGGCCGCCGCCGTGGATCTCGGCCTCGCCGGGGCGGACGCGCCGGTCGACGATCGTCTGTCCCCGGGTCGGACCGGGGGCCAGCGACACCTCGACCGGCAGGAGCCGGGTGGTCAGCCCCTCCGGATCGGCCACGGCACACACCGCACCGGCGTCACCGAGGCCGCCGTCCGGATCGTCGCCGTCGGCGCCGCCGGGGCTCGGGACGGTGGAGCTCGGGACGGCGGGCCGGTGGGCGAGCAGGTCGCCGGCCAGCCGGGCGCCGGGTTCCGTGCTCGCCCGCAGCCGTCGTACCTCCGCGCCCGGCACCACGACCCGCTGGAAGACGTCCAGGCCGTACATGGTGATCGGCACCCCGGCGGTGAGCAGGACGGCGGCTGCCTCGGGGTCGTGCCAGACGTTGAACTCGGCGACCGGCGTGGCGTTCCCGGTGGCGACCGCGCCGCCCATGAACACGATCCGCTCGATGTTCCGGGTGACCTCGGGGTGGGTGCGCAGCAGCAGGGCGATGTTGGTGAGCGGCGCGGTGGGGATCAGGGTGACCGGCCGGGGCGAGGCGAGGATCTCGCGGCGCAGCAGCGTGACGGCGTCGACGTCGACGGGCCGCCGGGTCGGTGCGGGCAGCCCGAGGTCGCCCATCCCGTCCGCCCCGTGCACGTGCCGGGCCGACCGGACCGCCTCGACCAACGGCCGCTCGGCCCCCCGGGCGACCGGAACGTCCCCGGCGCCGGCCCGCTCCAGCACGGTCAGGGTGTTCCGGACCACCCCGTCCACGTCCGTGTTCCCGGCGACACAGGTCACCGCCCGCAACTCGAGCCCCGGGTGCCGAACGGCGAACAACAGGGCGAGGGCGTCGTCGACCCCGGTGTCGCAGTCGATGACCACAGGAATTCGCTGACCGGCCATGGGGGCTCCTTCCGCCGACGCGACTCTATGCGGCGCGTCGGAACCTTTCAGGGGCGGGTGACCTCACTGCCCGGGGACACGCCCGTGGCCCCCTCGGAGTCATCCCCGAACGGCCGCCCGGTCAGCGGCAGCACGGTGGTGCCGGTCGCCGGTCACCCGGACGGACCGCAGCGGTGGCGGGCGGGACCGGGCGGTGATCACGTGGGAGCAGCCGTTTTCGCTGGTTCCGGTCCCGGGGAGGCCCCGTCATGAGAGTCACCGTCTCCGGTCTTGCCGTGGTCGGTCTGCTCGCCGTCTCCGCGTGTACGGCCGGCACCTCGCCGCCGGGCGCCGCGTCCGACTCCGCCCGGACCGCCGCCGAGCGGCCCACCCCGGCCAGCCCCGCCGCCTCACCCGGCGCCCCCGGCCCTCCGGTGCTCACCGTCGACCAGGCACAGGCCGCGCTGATCGGCGAGGCCGACCTGGGGGTGCCGTGGACGGCGGCCGACTCCACCGCCACCTGGCACGACGGGCTGCTCAAGGCGACCACCGGGCAACCGGACTGCGGACGGCTGCTCGACGCCCTGTACGCCGAGGACGTGGTCGGCGCTCCGGCCGGACCGCAGGCCGTCGTCGTCCTCGACGACGGCGACGACGCCGCCCAGCTGCGCTACCAGGTGGACGCGAGCCGCGCCGCCGACGTCGACCGGACGCTGGCCTGGCTGCGGACCCTGCCCGGCAGCTGCGGGCGGTTCACGGCACAGACGACCGGCGCGGGTGCCGAACTCGTCCAGGTCGCCGACTCCCGGCTGTCCGGGCTCGGGGACGCACGGCAGGGGCTGCGGGTCACCCTCACCTGGCAGGCGTCCGCCGACGCCGACCCCAGCACCCTCACCCTCGACGTCGCCGTGGTCCGGGTCGGCGACGACGCGATCGTCCTCACCACCGGCGCCCTCGGCACCCTGCCCGCGGACACCACCGAGCAGGTCCTCCGCATCGGCGTCCAGCGCCTCGCCCAGGTACGGGAGAAGGGGCGGGCGCAGGCCTGAGGTGCCGCTGCCACCGAGCACCCCTGTCGCCGAGGCCCCCGCCCCCGCCCCCGCTCACAGCGGTGGCTGGGCCGGGGCCGGGCCCAGGGTCGTCGTGCCGGGGGCCGTGCGGTGGCCGAGGCCGGTGCGGTAGGCGTCGAGGGCCGCCTCCACCCGGCCGGTGCGGCGCAGCAGGTCACCGAGCAGTCGGCACAGGTCCGCCAGGTCGCCGGCCGCGCCCGCCCGCTCCAGCAGGCTCAGCGCCCGCACGTAGTGCTCCTCGGCCGACTCGGTGTCCCTGGCGTCCTCGGCGATGATGCCGAGCAGCCGGTGGGCGGCGGCCGAATGCACGGCACCGCGCTCGGAGTTGAAGTCACCGAGGACGTCCTGGAGGAGTTCGGCGGCCTCGTCCGACTTGCCCCGGCGGTGCAGGACGTCGGCCAGTTCCACGGCGGCCTGACTGCGGTAGAGGGCGGCGCGGGTCTCCGAGAGCATCGTCAGCGCCTCCCGCAACTCGGCTTCGGCACGCTCCAGTTCACCGTTCTGCGCGCAGACGTAGCCGCGCATCCAGTGGCAGTTGGCGAGTTCGGTGCGCAGCTGGAGCTGGCGGTACAGCTCGGCGGCCTTGGCAAGGGAGGCGTCGGCCTCGGCGACCCGGCCCTCGGCGAGCAGGGTGCGGGCGACGGAGCGGTGCATCCGGGCGATCAGGGCGGGGTCGCCGGCCTGCGGGGCGAGGGCGAGGGCGAGTTCGGCGGCCTGGGCGGCACGGGCGTGGGCGCCCATGTCCATGTAGGGGCCGATGGCGGACGCGTACAGGAGCAGCAGCGCGTCCGGGTCGTGCAGGCCGCCCCGGTTGAGCTCGTCGAGGGTGGACTCAAGGAGGTAGACGGCGTACCGGAGTTCACCGGCGAGGTAGTGGCTGACGGCCCGGCCGCGGATCGCGGGGACGCGCACCGGCAGCGGCTCGTCCGCCGTCCACAGCTCGGCCCGCTCGAAGAACTCCCTGGCCTGCCCCAGCTCTCCGGTGTCCAGCGCGCATTCGCCCATGCCGAGCAGCGCGGTGGCCTGTTCCACGGCCAGCCCGAGTGCCTCCGCCTCCTCGAAGAGTGCCGCGTACTGGGCGGCGGCCTCCTCGGCGGCGCCGGTGGCGAGGGTGCGCTGTGCCTCGGTGAGCCGCAGCCTGAGGTCGGTGGCGAGGTGGGCGGGGCGCCCGCTGGCCAGCTCCTCGAAGCCGACACCGAGCCGCCCGGCGATATGGCGGAGCGCCTCGTCGGAGGCCCGCACCCGGCCCGCCTCCAGCGTGGAGATGTAGGCAGGCGTGTAGGCGGGCTCGGCCAACTGTCGCTGGGTCAGCCCCCGTTCGTTGCGCAGCTGCTGCACCCGCCGGCCTATGGTCTCCGGATCGTCCCGTTCCTGCATCCTGCCACTCCCCCCAACTCCCCCTGAACCCCTTGCCGTTGAGCTCTGACAGCCCCTAGGTTAAACGGCGGATTAAACCTGCTTAACCCGCCCCTGTCGTTGCGAGGTCGCCGTGCTCGGACGCTTATCCGCACGCCCTGCCGCACGCCCCCGGTCCCGGATCCGCTCGATCGGGGGGACCCCCGCCTTCCGTAGTATCGCCGCTGCCGTCATCGCGGTGGCGGCACTCATCACGGCCGGCACCGTCGGACCGGCCGGAGCGACGGACGACTCCACCGGTTCCCCGGCCGCGGCACAGCGCACCGTCGGCCACTAGGGCGAGCGTGGTGGCGGAGAACCCGGCCGCCGCCGTCGTCCGGTACGAGGGCCCCCTCTGTGCACGCCCCGGTGCACGGTCATGAGGCATCGTGGACCGCTACCGCCGTGGCGTCCGGCGTTCGTACACCGTCACCCTGCGGCCGCGGATCTGTTCGTCGGAGACCGGGGTGAAGTACTCGCGCAGGACCTGGGTCTTCGCCCGGTCCCGGGCGGCCGTCACCGGGCGGGCCACCCGGGGTGCGTCGGTGACCAGGAGTATGCGGCGCTCGGCGAGGATCGCGGCGCGTATGCGGTCCGGCGTCGCCTCCACGCCCTTCAGGGTGCCGGACCGTTCGGGACTCTCCGTCAGGGCTATGTCCCGCAGCCCCGCGAAGGCGTCCGGCGATACGGACTCGGTGTCCCTGCGGGCCGCCGGCACGAAGAGCACCGCGTTCCCGGTCCGCTTCAGGTGCCGTACGTCCGAGGCCACCGCCAGGACGTCGTCCACCCTGCTCGCCGGGGACCGCTTGGCCAGCGACTGCGGGAGCAGGGCCGCCACGGCCACCGCCAGCACCACGGGCAGGATCCACCGCGACGCCGCCGGGAAGCGGGGCGCGGCCGCCCGTACCGCCGCGCCGACGGCCGCTCCGATCAGCAGCGCCAGCCCGAGCATGCTGTAGAGGACGTAGCGGTCCAGGAACAGCGGCTGGATCAGGGAGAGTGCGACGAGGCCGAGTTGCGGCACCGCCAGCAGCGGCAGGCCCACAGCCGCCGCCGACAGCCGGCCCGCCCGTGCCCGGTCCGGCAGCGCGCAGGCACCGCCGATCGCCAGCAGCACCCCGGGGCCGATCAGCATGTGCCAGGTCAGCGGCGGTATCCAGGACACCTGAGCGGACTGGCCGCGGCTGAACACGATCAGCGGCAGCACACCGGCCGTGGCGCACCCCGCCGCCACCGCCCACCGGACCAGCACCGCACGGTCGGCCCGGATCCACAGCACGGTGGCCAGATGCGCCGCCAGGATCATGAGCGAGAGCCAGTTCAGCAGGCCCATGAGGAGGACGGCGGTGCCGTAGGCGGCCCAGTGGCGCGCGGGGACCCGGCGCTGGAGGGCGGTCACGAGGAGCAGGGTGGAGATCCCGGCCCCTGCCGCCACCAGCGCGTACGGCCGGCCCTCCTGGAGGTAGAACTGCACGGCCGGCAGCAGTCCCAGCGTCATTCCGCCGGCCAGGCCCGCCCAGACGCCGGCCAGGCGGCGGCCGATCAGGGCCACGCAGACCGCCGCGACCGCGGTGGCCAGCACCGACGGCAGCCGCAGGGTCGTGGTGCTGGGGCCGAAGCACTCGAACAGCGCATGCATCAGCAGGTAGTAGAGGCCGTGGACCACGTCGACGTTCCCCAGCATGCGCCAGATGTCGGCCGTGGAGCGCTGGGCCACCTGCCAGGTCGCGGCCTCGTCGCGCCACACGCTGTTCCGGCGTGCCAGACCCCACAGTCCGAAGGCGCATGTCCACAGCAGCGGCAGCAGCCAGACGAGGGGCGTTGCTCCGGGCCGGGAAAAGCGGAATACCGCCTCTGACTTTCGGCCAGTCGACATGAAAAAGGGCTCCTGAAGCGGTCGGCGAAGAGGGTGGCCCGTCAGAAGTCCCGGCCGACTGTGCACCGTAGCACCTCGGTTAAATGCCCTGGCCCAGGCCTTGTTGCACCTGTTCAGGGGCCTGGCGCAACCTATTTATTCACGCCACTGACCGAAAGTGGACCCCGCTTGATTTGCGACAGCTTTACCTCGCGACCCGCTGCTTTTCAGCCAACTCGGCGCCCCATAATGATCCGGCTGTTGCGTCGCGATCACATCCCGTTCAGAGTTCTCAACCGTGCACAGCAAGCCCACGGGAAACTCACAGTGAGAGGTGTTTCACCATGCACAGGAGAAACGTGGTCAAGGCTGCCGTCGCGTCCGCTGCCATCATTTTTGCTGCGGCAACTCCGGCAATCGCCACGACGGTCGACGTGTCCGGCGGAAAGTGGAGTTACGACCAGGGCGCGAACACGGCTTGGTCGAACTACAAGCATCCGTCGAACTGGCACGCCTCGTCGGTGAAGATCGGCAGCGTGACCTTCAAGAGCGGCTGCACGACCCCGGGCCAGTGGTCGCTGGCCTCGGGCACGAAGAACGGCGGCGGCATCTCGTACTACTACGACCCGAGCTGCTGATCGCGCGGCCGTGGGGGCGGGTGCCGTCCGCCCCCACGGCTGTTCTTCCCATGGACTGAACTGGATCGGTATCAGATGCTGCATCGAGGCACAAGATTCGTCCACGCCGCGGTCCTGGTCTTCGCCGCAGCCCTGTCCTTCCTTTTCGTACGCGGCCTGGACGAGACCGGAGTACTGGGAAATTCGGCCCTGATCGAGGTCATCGACTCCGACGGGTCGAAAAACGGAACCCAGGTCGTCCGAGCCGTCGAGGCCTTCTCCGCCGGGCACGGCGTCGGGGTGGCCCGCGAGGTGCCCGACCTGAGGGACCCGGACGGGCTCCGGCACCTCTATCTGGCCCCGGGCGGCGGCTCGTCCGTCACGGCCGGCTGGCAGGCCCACGGATATCCGGAGTTCAGCAGGAAACTCGCGACCCGCGTGCACCCGCTGTCCGAGGTCGCGGCGCTGGACCCGCGCGGCTCCTACTACGTGTTCGGCTCGTCCTCGGCCGTCGACCGGCTGGTGGCCGAGTTCGGCCGGCTCGGCCTCACCACGAGCGTGACCCACCCGCTGTCGTACACCGAGCTGACCGACCGGTACACGGACGATCCGCTGCTGCGGGCCTTCTGGGTGGTCGCCCTCGCGGCGGTGACGATGACCGGCGCGAGCGTGCTGCTCAACGCGAAGACGTACGGGATCCTGCGGATGCAGGGCATGTCCTTCGCCGGCATCCTCCTGCGCGACCTGCGGCAACTGGCACTCTCCTGGCTCGCGTCGGCCGTCACCGTGACGGCGGTGACCCTGACCGCGCTCGGCCTCTACAACGGCTTCGCCTGGTTCGGGCTGTTCGCCGCGGTGGCCGCGACGGCCGCCGCCCTCCTGACCGCCCTGGTGCTGGCGGTCCACGCGGCGGTGCTCGGGCTGACCTACAAGGTCGACGTGGGGCGGGCCCTCAAGGGCGAGTTGCCCGCGCGGGCCGCGTCCCTCAGCGTCTATCTCGTCCGCGTCCCGGCGCTGCTGCTCGCGCTCGCCATCGCCACGAACGTCACCCTCGCGGGCCGGGGCGTGCTGGTGCGCCTGGAGAACCAGAAGGTGTACGAGGCGGTGGGCGACGCGGTCTCCATCCGTCTCAGCGGCGCCTTCGCCATGCACACGGAACAACTGGACCGGCACGTGGGACCGTGGCTGCGCCAGGCCGACGGGCGCGGTGAGGTCGTCCTCGCCGGCCGCAGGGACCTCCAGGTCTCCGCCCCGGGCGCCCGGCTGCCGTCCGGCGAGTTCCTCATCGTCAACGACACCTATCTCGCCGAGCAGCCGGTACGGGATCCCGCGGGACACCGCTACCGCTCCGAGGCCGACGGCGGGAAGGCACCGGACACACGCCCGGTCCGGGTCATCGTCCCCGATTCCCTCGCCTCCCACCGGGCGGTGATCACCAAGGCCGCGTCCGAGATCGTCGACCCCCACCAGGATCGGCACATTCCGCTCGAGGTACTGAGAGGCCGGTCCGGACAGCGTCTTTTCGGGTACAACACCGGGGCCTACGTCTACAACTCGGCACACGGCCCGGACGAGGACAGGTCCATGCTGCGCGATCCGGTCGTCATCGCCGTACCCAATGGTTCACGGTTTCTCACGGACGACGCGTACACCACCTATGCGACCCAGGCGGGAGTCGTTTTCCCAGAACCGGACGACGTACTCGAAGGAATCAGGGCGAACAAACTTCAGAGTTACCTCAGTGGAATGAGTCCTGTCGGGCAGAAAACAGCCCTGGATCTCAGGAACGCGGTCGGCGAACTACGGATCCAGGTGTTCGATCTCGTCGTGTCCGCGCTCGTTCTCCTCATCGCCGGTGTCGGGGTTTGCATCATCTACTCCCGCAAAAACGCACAGACGATATTCGCACGGCATATCAGCGGGTGGCGCTATATCGCCACGCACCGTTTCGTCCTCGCCGTGGAACTGGCCATAGCGGTGGTGTTCGCCACCCGGGTTCCCTTCGAGGCGTGGCAGCAGAACCAGGAGATGAAGAAGTTCGCGGCCGCCGGTGCGCCCACCCCCTTCCAGCCCACTCATGTCACCGCGCTGGACGTCGGTGTCATCACGGCGCTGGTCGTGGTCGAATTCGGGGCCGTGCTGCTCGCCCTCGCGTTCTTCCACCGCCGGATCGTGAAGGAAGGGGCGAGGACCGCGTGAACCCCGTCAGCACCGACATCATTTCAAGCCAGCCGGAGCATGTGGTGATCGAAGTCGAGAACCTGTCCAAGGCATTCGAGTCCCGGGTCCTGTGGCGCGGAGTCGGCTTCACCGTCGGCCGGGGCGAGATGCTCGCCCTCGTCGGCCCCAGCGGTTCGGGCAAGTCCACCCTGCTCAACTGCCTGGGGCTGCTCGACAGACCGACCTCCGGGGCGATCAGGTACCAGGGCGAGGACATCACGCGGTTCGGCAGAGGGGAGACCCGGCGCTTCCGCCGCGACAGCCTCGGTTACCTCTTCCAGCACTACGCCCTGATCGAGAACGCCACCGTCGAGGAGAACCTGGAGGTGGCCGTCGCGCCACGGCGCAGGGCACCGGACAGCGGGGGCCCGGGCATCGCCGAGGCCCTCGACCGGGTGGGCCTGGCGGGCCGGGGCAAGGAGCGGATCCACCACCTGAGCGGCGGCGAACAGCAACGCGTGGCCCTGGCCCGGCTGATCGTCCAGAAGCCCGCGCTGGTCCTCGCGGACGAGCCCACCGGGGCTCTCGACGACGCCAACACCGCCGTCGTCGTCGACATCCTGCGCGAGCTGAGCGGGGCGGGCTGCGCCGTGGTGCTCGCCACCCACGACGCCACCGTCCGGGACGCCTGCGACACGGTCTTCGCGGTGCCCGGGCAGCCGGGCAGGCACCTCGTCGCCAACCTGTGAAAGGGCGGGGTCAGTTCGGCGAAATGCCGTCCTCCGTTTGACAGAAAGCCCTTCCATTCAGGCTCTCGGCAGGCCAGTCTCTCTCCGCACCCGAATGTCATGTCCGGGGCGAACAATGGACCGTCGACTGGAGCCACCCGATGTCCCGAACCAGGACCCACCGCCTCGGCCGAGCCGCGGCCGTCGTGGGCAGCGCCGCCGCGCTCACCCTCGCCCTGCCGTTCAGCGCCTCGGCGGGGGTGCTGCAGAACCTCCCGGAGAACGCCACCACGTTCCAGAAGTTCTTCGAGCCGCTCTACGACTACGACACGGACGCCTGCTACCCCGCCGCCGCCATCGACCCTTCCGGCAACCTCAACGGCGGCCTGAAGCCGACCGGCGCGATCACCGGCCAGTGCCGCGACGGCCATCTCGACCACGCCAACACCTACTCGCGGGCCAAGTGCAACAACGGCTGGTGCGGGATCATCTACGCCAGCTACTTCGAGAAGGACGAGGCGTCCCCGGGCATCGGCCACCGCCACGACTGGGAGTGCATCGTCGTCTGGGTCAAGCAGGGCGCGGACTACCCGTCGTACCTGTCCGCCTCCCAGCACGGCGACTTCGACACCCACGCCGTGGCCGACGTGCCGATGAGCAGCCAGCGTGTCCAGGTCGTCTACCAGAAGGACGGTCTGAGCACCCACGACTTCCGGTTCGCCAAGTGGGGTGAGACCCCGGAGAACGACGACGGCGCCTGGCACCAGGAGAACCTGCTCACCTGGGACAACATGGCCTCCAACCTGCGGGACATCCTGAACGCCTCCGACTGGGGCGACGCGAACCTCCCCCTCCAGGACGCCAAGTTCGACGACCACCTGAACAAGGCCAAGCCGAGCGCGATCCCCTTCGACCCGTACGCCTGACCCCACCACCGAGGCCCCGGCGACAGGCGACCGCCCGGTGAGAGCTGACTGCCCTGGTGGAAGTTTGATCGCCCTGGCGGAAGGGGAGTGTCGGTCAACTCCGCGCCTGCCGGTGTCGGTTCCGCCGCGCCCTCGGCCACCGCAACGACTGGGAGTCCCTGACGGACCCCGCGACACCGACCGCGCCCGGCGAATCCCGGGCGCGGCCGAATCCCGGGTGCTGATTGTCAGTGGCATGACCTAGTCTTCGTTTCATCCGCCACACGCGGCCCACAGGAACCTCACACACGTGGGCCCTGCTCCGTGGCGCCCACTTCATTCGATCCGGGGGGTTCGAATCAGCGTGCGTATGCGCACCGTCACGGCCGCCACCACCCTGGCGGTCCTCTTCAGCTCCGCGGCCCTGGCCGCCACTCCGGCCTACGCCGACACCAGCGCGCTCCTGCCGGTCAAGTCGGTCGGTGACATCGTCGTCGACGGCGCCCACCAGCAGGTTTTCATCAGTGACCCGACAAACGGCAAGATCGTCGTCACCGACTACTCGGGCAACGTGCTCAAGCAGCTCACCACCGGCCTCTCCGGTGTCCACGGCCTCGAACTGTCCGCCGACTCCGGCACGCTCTACGCGGCCGTGCAGGACATGGACGCCATCGCCGTCATCGACACCGCGACGGACACCGAGACCACCCGCTACCCGGTCGCCGACAAGCCGCTGAGCGTGGCCCTCGCGGGCGGCAAGCTGTGGTTCGGCTACGGCGGTGACACGGCCGGGAACATCGGCTCGGTCGACCTCACCGGCGACCACACGGTCACCCTCGACCAGGACCACAGCTGGTACCAGGCACCGCTCGTGGACGCGGCACCCGGCTCCGACGTCCTGGTCGCGGGCGCGGTCGACCAGAGCCCCGTCGAACTGGCCTCCTACGACGTCTCCTCGGGCACCGCCACCAAGCTGGCCAGTACCCGGGACGCGGGCAGCAACCTCGGCGACCTCCAGGTCACCCCCGACGGCAAGGACGTCGTGGTGGCCAGCGGAGCGCCCTACTACCACCAGATCTTCAAGACCTCCGACCTCAACGAGGACGGCAAGTACACCAGCATCAACTACCCGAACGCGGTCGCCATCGCGCCCGACGGCACGGTCGCGGGCGGCAGCGACGCCTCGTACAACCCGGACGTCTACATCTTCCGGCCCGGCAGCAGCGAGGCCCTCCGCTCCTACGACTTCCCGAGCACCGGTGCCTCCAGCGGCTCCGACCTGATGGCCGACGCTGGCCTCGCCTGGGCGCCGGACTCCTCCCGGCTGTTCGCGGTGTCGTACAACAGCGAGGGCGTGTACTCGCTGCGCGAGTACGACACCCCGGGCAAGGCGGCCAGCACCCTCACGGTGAACGCCCCGGCGTCGGCGACGCGCGCGAAGCAGCTGACCGTCACCGGCACGCTCTCCTCGACGACCGCGTTCCCGGCCGGCACGCAGGTCTCGGTCACCCGCACCGACCTCGACTCCCCGAACGGCAAGGCGCTGCCCGCCGTGACGGTCAAGGCCGACGGCACGTTCTCCTTCACCGACACCCCGCCGGCCGGCGGCAAGGTGACGTACAAGGTGAGCTACGCGGGCGACGCCCAGCACACGGCCGCCTCCGCCAAGGACACCGTGGACGTCTCCCGGGCGAAGCCGACGCTGACGCTGGACAACAACGGCAAGGTGTACGCGTACGGGAAGGACGTGAAGTTCACGGCCCACCTCGGGGCGACGTACAAGAACCGCACGGTGGAGCTCTGGGCCGACCCGTTCGGCTCGGACAAGCCCAACAAGCTGGTGAAGTCCGGCAAGGTCGACTCGCACGGCAACCTGTCCGTCGTCCTCGACCTCAAGCGCGACACCAAGGTCACCGCGAAGTTCGCGGGCGACGCCCGCTGGCAGCCGCGCTCGGTGTCCAGCACGGTGGGCGCGAAGGTCAGCGTCTCCATGTCGGTCAGCCGCCAGTACAAGTCGAAGAAGGCCTGGGGCCAGACCTACTACTACTTCCACAAGACCAAGAACCCGCTGTTCACGACCAAGATGCCGTACTACACCGGCCGTGCGCAGCGCTTCGACTTCCAGGTCTACTACCAGGGCAAGTGGTACTCGGACACCTCCCAGTACTTCGCCCTGGCCACCAGCGGGATCTCGAAGGTCGAGTTCGCCGGCAACCACAAGAGCGACGTCGGCTGGCGCTTCCGGGTCCGCTCCGACTACATCAACGGCTCGTCCGGCGACACCGTCAACTCCACGACGTACGGCGCCTGGAAGTACTTCACCTTCACGAGCTAGCCGGCCCGCCGGCCGCTCAGCTGGTCTGAAGCTGCCGGAGGTGCTGCTGGACGTGGTCCAGGGCACCTTCCCGGCGGCCCGGCACCCTGAGTCTCAACTCCGCGAGCGCGGGCCCCAGTTCACGGGCCCGCGCCGCGTCCTTGATGGCCCCCCACTGGTGGTGGGCCCGGTCCACGGCCGCCTCCACGGCAGGTGTGTCAGCGGGCTCCCCGGCGGCCAGCCGCGTGCTGGCCACGGTCAGCCAGGTACGGCAGCTGCGCGCCGCGTCCCCGGCGAACATCGCGAGGTCGGCCCGTACCTCCGCCCAGTGCAGCGCGTCCTCGGAGGCCGGCCCGTGCACCCGCGCGGCGGCCTCCTCCCAGCGGGCGGCGAGTTCGTCCGCCTCCGCGTACCGGCCGTCCCGCACGGCCGCGCTGATGGCGTCGTGCGGATCACCGCCGTCCGGGCCGTGCGTGCTGAGCAGCATGCCGGTGGCGGTCTCCGCGCCGAGCCGCACGAGCACCTGCTGGTGCAACTGCTCCAGCGGCGGCCGGTGTCCGCTCCTGAGCACCGTCGCCACCGCCTTCATGTACGACGGCACGGCGACCTCCCGCCGGGCGGGCGGCGGCGCGATACGCCCGTGCACGGCGTTGTTCCGACCGCAGTCGAGGGGCACCGCGCGCAGGTGCTCCCAGGTCTCGTGGTCCGCGTGCAGGTCGAGCACCAGCGACGTCGCCCCCGGCGGGCGCAGCCGCAGCTCCTCGCGGATCCAGTGCCAGGGCAGCGCGGTGTACCGCACCGTCGCGGGCGTGGTCCTGGCCAGGGCCAGGTGCGGCAGCCGCTGCTTGCGGTCCAGCTGCAGCTGGCCGGTGACGAACAGGGTCAGCGGACCGGGAGCGGCCGCGGCGGCCCGCAGCCGGGTCAGCACGGCCTGCGGCTCCAGGGGGTCGGCGAGTTCCACGACGTTGGCGGTGTCGGTGCCGGAGAGTATCGCCGGGGGCACGGCCGCGAGCACGGGGAGCACGGAGGCCGCGTCCACCAGTCGCCCTTTGCCCGTCGGCGAGGCCGCGAGCAGCAGCACGGTTCCGGGCATCGGGCCCTCCCCTTTGTTCCCCAGGTCCACTTACGTCAGCACCGTAACCGCTGCGCCTGCAAAGCGGGGGCCGGCGGAGAGGTTTGGTCCGGGATGGGGGAGTTACGGCCCACGCCCTAGTGAGGGGACGGGGTGCGGCGTACCGCGAAGATCGTGGTGTCGTCGGAGAGGTGGCCGCGGCTGTGGCGCAGTACTCCGTCGCGGACGTGGGCGACCAGGCCGGCCGGGTCGGTCGTGGCCGCCCGGCGGACCTCGGCCGTCAGGTCGTAGAACTCGCCGTCCCCGTTCCTCGCCTCCGTCACCCCGTCCGTCGTGATGAGCAGGGTCTCCTCCGGGGGGAGGGTGACCGTGCGGGTCGGCGGCGGGCCGGACCCCTCGCTCAACTCGCTCATGCCCAACGGGAGCCCACCCCCGGGCGGGAGGGCCCGCACGCCCGCCGGGCCGACCGCGAGCGGTGGCTCGTGGCCGAAGTTGACCAGTTCCACCACGTCCGGACGGCCGGGCAGGAACCCGAGCAGCAGCGCGGTGGCGAAGCGGTCCCCGTCGTCGCGGCCGAGGGCCGCCGTATGGCCCCGGTGCCGGAGCATCCGGGTCTCCAGCCGGTCCGCCACCGTCGCCAGGTCCGCCTCGTGGTACCCGGCCTCCCGGAACGTCCCCAGCAGCGCCGCCGCCGTCTCGACCGCCCCGAGCCCCTTGCCCTGCACGTCCCCCACCAGCACCCTCGTCCCGTGCGGGCCCGGCTGGATGTCGTAGAAGTCCCCGCCCACCCGGGCCTCCGTGTCGGCGGCGAGATAGACCGCCGCGTGATCCAGTCCGGCCCACTCCTGCGGCAGCGGACGCAGCACGGTACGGCGGGTGGTCTCGGCGATGTCCCGCATGTGCAGCATCCGCCGTTCGCCGTTCAGCCGGACCGTGCAGGCGAGGACGGCCAGCACCCCCGCGAGGGCGACCAGGACGAAGTCGGACAGCCCGGCCTGGTACTGCTGGGGCCAGGCGTTGTCCACGGCGACGTAGTCCAGCAGGGACAGCACCGAGAAGGCGGCCGTCGCCCAGACCCCGCAGAGCGCCGCCGCGATACCGGGCACCAGGACGATCCAGGAGATGATCCGGAACCGCTCCGTGGTGTTGAGGTCGACCACGGTGATCCCGGCCAGCAGCAGCAGCGGCGCCAACCAGGCGAAGCCTCTGCCCCGGGCCGGCGGCGGCAGGACCTGCCGCCGCCGCAGGCCCTGGTGGTCGGTCACGTCAGTCAGCAAAACACGCGTGCGCACGGCCCGCACGTCGTACGGAACGGCGCGCAGGACGCCGTACGGCCCCCCTGACGAATGTCGTATGACCGACTTGCCAGGGGGTGCCCGCAGGTGTGCTCTGGAAGGCGGGGGCGAGGAGAGAGGAGCGCTCGCATGGCTCAAGCGGCACCCACGTCCGGCGGCACGGTCCGAGCCGGTCGTACCCCCGACATCTTCGGCGCCCGGACGCACGCCCGGGCCCGGATCGCCATCTCCGTCGTGACCGGGCTGATCTACGGCGACTGGGTCGCGGCGAACCGCCGCGCCGGCGGCCCGATCACCGGCTGGAACCTGGTGGCCGGTTTCGTGAGCGCCCTCGTGTTCGCGGTCGTGCTGTGGGCGGTCATGACCTTCGCCCCACGGCTGCGGCGAGAACTGCACGCGGCGGTGTGGGCGGCGTTCGCCGGTATCTCGTTCGGCTTCCTGTACAGCTCGACCGGCGAAGCGGTCCTGCGGTCCATCGGCATGGCCGTGGCCGTGGCGCTCGTCGCCCTGATCCTGTCGTTCTACCGGTTCTACACACGGGAGGACGCGGCCGGACACCGCATCCGATAACCGCTCCCCGACCCGCGTGGGCCCCGGCCACCACGGCCGGGGCCCATGCGTTCCCCTTTTTCCCTCACCGGTCGCCGGGGCCGTTGCGGGCACCCGGCGACAACCCGGCGGGGCCCCGGCTTCCCGGAACCCACACCCGAAACCAGGAAACACCCGTTCGGATCAGTCCTCCACCGGAGCGCGCCGCGCCGAGCGGTTCAGGCACCCGGACCCCGGGTCGCCCGTTCGGCCCGGCCAGGGCCCGCCGTACACCCGTTTGCAGTCGTACGACTCGCCTGACCGGCCCCCAGGGGCTTGCCTGGAACCGTGCCCCCAGTGCTCCCCGGGCCGGTGCGGCGGCCCCCGGGCTCCGCACGGGCCGCACGGACGTCGTGGCCCGCCCGGGCCGTCCGGACCTCGTGGCCCGTGCGGGCTGCCCGGCCCGTCCGTGCCGCACGGTCGGCGTGGGCCGCCCGGCCCCGCTGCCTTCGGCGCGTCCTGTCGGCCCTGCTGATCACGCTGTCCTGCCTGCTGCTGCCGTTCGGCGCGCTGTCGGCGTGGGCCGCGTACGGGCTGGCGGACACCGGGCAGTACGTCAGCACGATGGCGCCGCTGGCCGAGGACCCCGACGTCCGGGACGCGGTGGCGGCCACCGTCGGCGACGGCATCATGCGCGAGGTGGACGTCGGCCGGCCGATGCGGGGCACGGTGGCGCCCTTCGTACGCGAGGCGGTCCGCTCGTTCACCCAGACCCGGGCGTTCCGGCTGGCCTGGGACGCGGGCAACCGGGCCACCCATGACGCCGTGCTGCGGGCCCTGGAGGACGAGCGCGAGGAGGCCGTGACGGTCGACCTCGCGCCGGTCACCGCCCAGGTCAGGGACCAGCTCGCCCACGACCATGTGCCGCTCGCGGCCCGTATCCCGGTCCAGCACACGGCGGTCGCCGTTCTCCCGGCCGCCGAACTGGACCGGCTCCGGAAGGGGTTCCACGTGCTCGAAGTCGCCGGGTTCTGGCTGCCCGTCGCGGCCGTCGTCTTCGCGGCCGGTGGTATCGCCCTCGCCGTCCGCCGCCGGCGCGCGGTCACCGCGACCGCGCTGGGTACGGCGCTGGGCGGCGCCCTGCTCGGCCTCGCCCTCTCCCT
The DNA here is from genome assembly GCF_040634175.1 of Streptomyces sp. NPDC007162. Taxonomy (NCBI): domain Bacteria; kingdom Bacillati; phylum Actinomycetota; class Actinomycetes; order Kitasatosporales; family Streptomycetaceae; genus Streptomyces; species Streptomyces sp. NPDC007162. The sequence goes on along the minus strand of NZ_JBEYFC010000039.1, from coordinate 15,288 downwards.
CGGCCGTGCCCTGACCCTGGCCGGTCTGCCGTCCGACGTACCGCACCCGGCCGCGGCCGCCGTCTACGACGCCCTGACCGCCACCCTGCGCACGGTCTCCTGGCTGCTGTTCGCCCTCGGCCTGACGGTGGCCCTGCTGTCCTGGCTCAGCCGGTACGCCCGCCGCCGCTCGGCACCGGTCCCCGAACCGGATACGGAAACGGCCAACTCACCTTCTCTCAGAGCGAATTCACAGGCTTCTGACCAGAGCATGACACGCATGTAACCAGTCGCTACTCTGACGGTCACATGGTGGGCGTCCCGGCCGGGCAACGTGGCGGAACGACAGCCACCGGTACGGAACACCGATGGCCGACGTGACCTGAGGAGCCCCCGCCCGATGAACCGTCTCACCGCACGCCGCGCCGCTGTCGCCGTGGCGGCAGGCCTCGCCCTGCCGTTCGCCGCCGTCCTGCCCGCGCACGCCGCCGACTCGACCGTCACCGAGGCCCAGTGGCTGTCCGACGTCGCCGCCGTCACCGGTCCCGCGCAGAGCTACATCGACGACCGCGCCGCCGCCGGCACCTCCGGCGCCAAGCCGGCGATCGTCCTGGACATCGACAACACCGCGCTGGCGTCCCACTTCGAGAGCGGCTACCCCACGCCCGCCACCGCCCCGGTGCTCGCCCTCGCCCAGGACGCGCACGCCAAGGGCATCAGCGTGTTCTTCGTCAGCGCCCGCACCAACCTCATCGACCTGACCACCAGGTACAACCTCACCCAGGTCGGTTACACCGTCGACGGCCTCTACACCCGCGCGCTCGGCGAGATCATCGGCGAGAGCGTGGCCGACTTCAAGACCGCGCAGCGCAAGACGATCGAGGCGAACGGCTACGACATCGTCGCCAACATCGGCAACAACACGACGGACCTGACCGGCGGTTACGCCGACACCACCTACAAGCTGCCGGACTACGACGGCCTGCTGGACTAGCCCCCCAAGGGCCCTTGTCAGGGGCGCTGCGCCGCGAGTCCCGCCAAGCCGCGCAGCGCCTCACCACCATGCACGCCCGCGCTTCCCTCCTCCTCGTCCACGGCCACCCCTTCGACCGCACCATGTGGCACCCCCAGCTGACGGCCTTCGCCTCCGACCGCCGGGTCATCGCCCCCGACCTGCGCGGCTACGGCGCCTCCCCGGTCACCCCCGGCAAGACCCCCCTGGCCCGCTTCGCCGCCGACCTCGAAGATCTCCTCGACACCCTGGACGTGCCGGTCTGCGTCGTCGCGGGCCTGTCCATGGGCGGCCAGATCGCGATGGAGTGCTACGACCGCCTCGGTCCCGCCCGGGTCCGCGGCCTGGTCCTGGCGGACACCTTCCCCGACCCCGAGACGCCGGAGGGCAGGCAGGCCCGCAACGCCATGGCCGACCGCCTCCTGCGCGAGGGCATGCGGGGCTACGCCGACGAGGTCCTGGGGAAGATGGTCGCCCCCTACGCAGACCCGGAGGTCAAGGCCCACGTCCACCGCATGATGACGGCGACGGCCCCCGAAGGCGCCGCCGCGGCCCTGCGCGGCCGGGCCGAACGCCCCGACTACCGCCCCCTGCTGACCAAGGTCACGGTCCCCTCCCTCGTGGTGGTCGGCGCGGACGACGAGTACAGCCCCGTCGCCGACGCCGAGGCCATGCACGCCCTCCTCCCCGACGCCGACCTCCGGGTGATCGACCGCGCGGCCCACCTGCCGAACCTCGAACGCCCGGCGGAGTTCAACCGGGCGCTGGGCGAGTTCCTGGCACGCGTCGACCAGGCACCGCAGGCCCGGCGCACACCCGGATAATGGGCGCATGTCCCGCGAGTTCCCCACCGGCCTCACCCCTCCCGACTGGCTGGTGAGGAACCTCCGGCCCCAGCGGGCAGCCCCCCTCAGCTGGGCCGCCCTCGTCCGTGCCGCCCTCGGCATGGCCCTTCCGCTCGCCGTCGGACTCGCGGCCGGACAGCCCGCGTACGGCGCGCTCGCCTCGATGGGCGCCCTGTCCGGGGTCATCGGCGACACCGCCGACGCCTACCGCATGCGGATCCTCAACATCGCGGTCCCCCAGCTCTTCGGCGCCGTCGGCGTCACCGTGGGCTCGCTGGTCTACGGCCAGGGCTGGCTGACGGTCGCCGTCGTCACCGGCATCGCGCTGGTCTCCGGGATGATCTCGACGATCGGCGCGGTGTCCTCCGTGTCCGGGCTGCTCCTGTTGCTCAACTCCGTCATCGGCGCGGGCCTGCCGCTGCCCGGCCCCTGGTGGCTGACCCCGGTCCTGATGACCGGCGGCGGCCTGCTCGTCCTCCTGCTCGCCCTGCTGGCCTGGCCGTTGCGCTCCGGCGTACCGGAACGCTCGGCGGTCGCCGCCGCCTACCGCACGGTCGCCGACCTGCTGACCGTGAGCGACAGCGGCGACGGCGAGGCCTACGACCGCGCCCGGCACACCGTCACCCAGTCGCTGAACCAGTCGTACGACCTGATCCTCGCCCGGCGCGCCCGCTACCACGGCCGCAACCGCGAACTCACACGGCTGCTCGCCCAGTTGAACGCGATCACTCCGGTGGTGGAGGCCGCCCCCGCCGTCCGGCTCGCCGCGAAACCACTGCCGCCCGAGGTCCCGGCGGCGGTCCGGCACATCGCCGACGCCATCGAGACCGGCTACACCGGCCCGACCGGCCTCCGCCTGCCCGAGCCGGTCAACGAGACCGGCCGGGCCGTCGACCACGCCCTGCGGCACGTCGCCGAGGTCGCCACCGGCCCCGACGTCGACCCCCGCGGCATCGACGACCGCCTCGGCCGCCCGGCCGCCCTCGGCGTCCGCACCGCCCGCGCCGCCCGCAACGTCGTGCTCTCCGCCAACTCCTGGCGCTACGGCATCCGCCTCGCCCTGTGCATCGGCATCGCGCAGGCACTGGTCTCCCTGATCCCCGTGCCCCGCTCCTACTGGGTGGCCCTCACCATCACCTTCGTCCTCAAGCCCGACTTCGGCTCGGTCTTCTCCCGCGCCCTGCTGCGCGCGCTGGGCACCGTGGCGGGCCTGGTGGTGGCGGCGACCGTCCTCGCCCTGGTGCCGCGCGGCTGGTGGGACGTGCCGGTGATGCTGGTCCTGGCCCCCCTGATCCCGGCGCTGACCCCGCGGGGCTACGGCTTCCAGACCGCGGCCATCACCCCGGTGATCCTCCTCCTGTCCGACGTACTGAACCACCAGGGCACGGCCCTGCTCCTGCCCCGGCTCCTGGACTCCCTGATGGGGTGCGCGATCGCCCTGGTCGCCGGGTACCTGCTGTGGCCGGAGAGCTGGCGCACCCGGGTCGGCGACCGCCTCGCCGACGCGGTGGCGGACACGGCCGCCTATGTGGAGCTGGCCTTCGGGGGCGGCGGGGAGGCCGGCGCAGGGGGCGGGGAACAGGGCGTCGACCCCGCCGCCCGGGCCCGGATGCGCCGCCGGCTCTACCGCGACCTGTCCACCATCCGCACCGAGTTCCAGCGCGCCCTGACCGAACCCCCGCCCACCGGTCGCCGTGCCGCGGCCTGGTGGCCGCTGGTCGTCGCCGTGGAGCGCATCGTCGACGCGACGACGGCGGCCCGGGTCCGGGTACGGCACGGGGCACCGCCCCCGTCCCGGGCCGAGGTGGACCAGGTCACCCTGCAACTGCGCGAGCTGGCGGCGGGCGTCCGCGAGTCCGAGACCCTGATCGCGGTCCGCACGGACCTCACCGGCCCACCGGACAGCGTCCTGGAACCACTGCGCCAGGAGGTGGCGGCGGCCAGGGCGATCGCGTCCCCGCACTGACCCCGGGGGAAGCGGCGGCGCCCCTCCCCAAGATCGCAACCTGGGGCCGCTAACCTTACGTGTCCGTCCTGGCCAGCGATTGACGGGTATCAACTCACGCGAAGGGTTGCGCACATGGGCATTCTCACTCTCCTGCGGAACGCATTCGGCAGGTCGCGAAAGCCGCGCCCTGCCGAAGCAGAGGGTGCGGACCAGCTCCCTTCGCAGTCGACACCGACACAAGAAGCGGCAGCTCAGACAGCGACGGCGGTCCCGGAACCCCGCCCGTCGACGAAGGACGAGCACGACCTGGTGTCGGCGGCCTTCGACAACGTGACGGTGCCGAAGCAGGCATCGCGCACGATCGAACCGGACCTCCCTTCTCAGCCACCGGCCACCGAAGCAGAGCCCGCACCCAAGCCGAAGGCAGAGGCCGAGGCAGAGCCCGCGGCCCAGACCGAAACGGAAGCCGAAGCCGAACCTGCGGCAGAGCCGAAGGCAGGGGCTGCGGCTGCGGCCGAAGGCACGTCCGAGCCGGTGGCCGGGGCAGCGGAACCCACGCCCCGGACAGAGGCCGAGGCCACACCTGCGGCCGAGCCGGAGACACAGGCCAAGACCGAGACCGAGCCGGAGGCCGCGGCCGATCCGGCGGTCGAGCCGGAGGCGGAGGCCAAGCCGGTGACCGAGGCCGAGCCTGCCAGCGAGCCGAAGGCAGAGGCCAAGACCGAGGCCGAGCCGGAAGCGGAGGCCAAGCCCACGGCCGAGCCCGAGGCCGCAGCCGAGCCGGCGACCGAGACCGAGACCGAGACCGAGCCTACGGCCGAGCCGGAAGCGGAGGCCAAGACCGCGGCCGAGCCGGAGGTCGCGGCTGAGCCGGTGGCCGAGGCCGAGCCCGAGGACGCGGCAGAGCCTGCGGCCCAGGCCGAAACCGAGCCCGCGGCCGAGCCCGAGGTCGCGGTGGAGTCGGCGGCCGAGAAGTCAGGCGTGCCTGAGGCGGAGCCCGGGGCCGAGCCGGCCGCTGCCGGAGTCGTCGTCGCGGCGGAGGCTGAGGCTGACGTGGTGACCGAGCCGGAGGCCGAGGCCGAGCCGGTGATCCGGCTGACCGTCGAACCGGTGGCCGTCGCCGAAGCGCAGCCGGCGACCGAGGCCGAGGTCGAGATCGAGATCGTCCCGGAACCGGTCGAGCCCGCACCCGACGACGAAACCGTCACGGGTGGTGCGGGCGGGAACGACATCGCCGAAGGCGCAGCCGAGGCCGCGGTCGGCGGGGACGCCGCCCGCGTCGCCCTCGCCAAGGCCGGCCTCTCCGCCGCCCGCGCCACCACCTACCTCGTCCTCGACCGCTCCGCGAGCATGCGGTCGTACTACAAGGACGGCTCCGCGCAGGCCCTCGCCGACCAGACCCTCGCCCTCGCCACCCACCTCACCCCGCCCGGCGACACCCCCTCCGTGCACGTCGTCTTCTTCTCCACCGAGGTCGACGGCACCACGGACCTCACCCAGGCCTCCCCCGAGAACGCGATCGACGAGGCGCACGCCGGCCTCGGCCGGATGGGCCGCACCAGCTACCACGCGGCCGTGGAAGCCGTACTCGCCCACTACGACGCGAACGCCGCCCCCGGCACCCCCGCCCTGGTCGTCTTCCAGACCGACGGCGCCCCGGACGCGAAGACCCCGGCCACCCAGTCCCTCACGGACGCCGCGAAGTCCCACCCCTCGGTCTTCTTCTCCTTCGTCGCGTTCGGCGAGCACGAGAACAAGGCCTTCGACTACCTCCGCAAGCTGAAGACCCCCAACACGGCCTTCTTCCACGCGGGCCCGACCCCCCTGGAGCTCACGGACGCGGAGCTGTACGACGGCCTCCTGATCGACTGGCGCCCCTGACCTCTCACCGCCCCCGTGCCGCCCGCTTCTCACCCAATAAAACGGGAAGCGGGCGGCATACACATGTCGGCTACGATTTCAAGGTTCGCAAGAAGAGCAACACACCGACCTGGGAGCAGCCCCCGATGGCTCGACACCTCATCACCAGCGCCCTTCCGTACATCAACGGGATCAAGCACCTGGGCAACATGGTGGGGTCCATGCTCCCGGCGGACGTGTACGCGCGGTACCTCCGCCAGCGCGGCCACGACGTCCTGTACATCTGCGCCACGGACGAGCACGGCACCCCCGCCGAGCTCGCGGCGAAGGAGCAGGGCGTCCCGGTCGACGAGTTCTGCGCCCAGGCACACGACGCGCAGAAGGCGGTCTACGACGGCTTCGCACTCGCGTTCGACTACTTCGGCCGCAGCTCCTCCCCCGAGAACCGCGAGATCACCCAGCACTTCGCCCGCCGCCTGAACGAGAACGGCTTCATCGAAGAGCGGTCGATCCGCCAGGTGTACAGCCCGGTGGACGGCCGTTTCCTCCCGGACCGCTACGTCGAGGGCACCTGCCCGCACTGCGGCTACGACAAGGCCCGCGGCGACCAGTGCGAGAACTGCACCCGCGTCCTGGACCCGACCGACCTGATCAACCCCCGTTCCGCGATCTCCGGCTCCACCGACCTGGAGATCCGCGAGACCAAGCACCTCTTCCTGCTCCAGTCCAAGCTGGAGAACGAGGTCCGCGAATGGGTCGCCCAGCACGACAAGGACTGGCCGCAGCTGGCCTCCTCCATCGCCCACAAGTGGCTGACGGAGGGCCTGCACGACCGTGCGATCACCCGTGACCTGGACTGGGGCGTCCCGGTCCCGGCCGACACCTGGCCGGAGCTGGCCGCGGAGGGCAAGGTCTTCTACGTCTGGTTCGACGCCCCGATCGAGTACATCGGCGCGACCAAGGAGTGGGCCGACCAGGACCCGGAGAACCGCGACTGGAAGTCCTGGTGGTACGACGTCGACACCGACGTGCGTTACACGGAGTTCATGGCGAAGGACAACGTCCCGTTCCACACGGTGATGTTCCCGGCCACCGAACTCGGCGTGCGCGAGCCGTGGAAGAAGGTCGACTTCGTCAAGGCCTTCAACTGGCTGACGTACTACGGCGGCAAGTTCTCCACCTCGCAGAAGCGCGGCGTCTTCACCGACCAGGCCCTGGACATCCTCCCGGCGGACTACTGGCGCTACTTCCTGATCGCCAACGCCCCCGAGTCGGACGACTCGTCGTTCACCTGGGAGCACTTCACGGCGACGGTGAACAAGGACCTGGCCGACACCCTCGGCAACTTCGTCAACCGCGTGCTCTCCTTCTCCCGCAAGCGCTTCGGCGACGACGTCCCGGCGGGCGGCGAGCCCGGCGAGGCGGAGACGAAGCTGGGCGCACAGATCGCCGAGCTCCTCGCCGAGTACGAGTCGCACATGGAGACCCTCCAGTTCCGCAAGGCGGCCGCCGCCCTGCGCGCCCTGTGGTCGGCCGGCAACTCCTACCTGGAGGAGAAGGCCCCCTGGCTGGAGATCAAGACGGACAAGGACGGCGCGGCCCTGACCCTGCGCACGGCGATGAACCTGATCCACCTCTACTCGGTGGTGTCGGAACCCTTCATCCCGTCGACGGCGAAGACGATGCGCGAGGCCTTCGCCCTCTCCGCCGACACCGCCACCTGGGTCACCGCCGACGAGGCGAAGGCGCTGGCCGCCGTCCCGGCCGGCACCCCCTTCACGGTCCCCCCGGTGCTGTTCGCCAAGCTGACGGACGAGGACCTGGAAACGTACAAGGAGCGCTTCGGCGGCACGGAGTCCTGACCCGTCCGCCCACCCTCCCGGCCGGCCCCCTGACCCCGCTCACCGGCGTCAAGGGGCCGCCGCACGTCAGCTCAGCAGCCCCAGCACCAGTGCTCCCGCCACCGGCGCCGCGTACACCAGCGGGAACGGGATGTGCGAGTACCACCTCGCCCGCGCGACGGTGACCGCCGCGCCGGTGAAGTAGAGCAGCAGCCCCACCGCCGCCAGCACCCCGACCACAGGCACGGCCAGCCCGATCACCAGCCCCACCGCCCCGGCGGCCTTGGCCACCCCGAGCGGCGTCCACCAGGACGGCGGCACCCGGTAGTCGGTGAGCGCCTTGACGATCCACTCGGCCCGCACCAGCAGCACGGTCCCGGAGAACCCGGCCAGCAGAGCGGCGAGAACGGTGACGACGACGTAGGCGGTACGCATCAGGAAGCTCCCCTCACAGCAAAGTCTCGGACACCTCCCTGACGCGCACGCCACCGAATGTGTGACAGCAGCCAGTGGCAACTGGGGGGACGTGCGTGACGGTCGTGCAGCCGACGAGCCCTGAAAACGTCAGTGCGCAAGTACCCGCGCCGGGCCAACGCGTGACCGTACGGAACCGCCCCTGGGTGGTCACCGACGTCCTCCGTTCGACCGCGGCCAGCGACGACCCGGCACGTGCCGCAGAGGCCACCCCCAGCCACCTGATCACACTGACCTCGCTGGGTTGGACGCCACTGGATCTCAATCGCAATTTCCACGAAACACCTAATGGCCCGCGGTGGAGTGTCGATCCCAATATTCAGATGGAGATGAACGATCGCCTACTGGAGCTGAATCACGTCATGTACGCCGACGAAGTGCAGCGCGGCCTCCACAGCAAGAGCACCATCAAGAATAAGCGGTCGACCAGGGGCGATGATGCCTCACGTGCCACACTTTTCTAGCCGGGTTGTGTGGACCGCGCGGCGCGTAGCGCGAGTGTCAGCGATTCAAGGAAGGGCCAAGGCTGCCTCATCTCCAACAAACCGCACTTCGCTACTCCAGGCCTGTACGAAAAAGACGTCCGCCTCGCGGCTGGTGACAGCCAAGGGGCGCGTGCAGTTGAGGAGTCAGTTTTCCGACACGTATGCCACGAAGCCCGCCCAGGCCTCCGGCGCCAAGGCGAGGTGCGGGCTGAACTCGCGGTACTTGGAATCGCGGACGTGGATGGTGCCGGGGGTGGTGGCGACCTCGACGCAAGAGTCGCCCTCGTTACCGTCGCTGTAGCTGCTCTTGAACCATGCCAGCTCAGAGCCGTCCCTGTCGGAGGGGTTGCGGATCATTTCTCTCCCAGCAATTGCTCAATGAAGGCCAGCGACTCCCGAGGGGCAAGAGCCTGAGCCCGGATGGTGCCATAGCGCAGCTCAAGGATGTGCACCTGCCTCGGGTCCGAGACAGGACGGCCGTTGAACGCACCATCGGAACGTCCTGTCGCCGTACCGTCTGCGAACTTCAGCAGCTCGATCCGTCCGTCCAGACCGGGGTGGACCTCGACGCGTGTGGGCATCACCTGAAGGGTGACGTTACGCAACCGGCCCACCTCCAACAGACGTTCGAGCTGCCGTCGCCACACCATTGTGCCGCCCAGAGGCCGCCGCAAGAGCGTCTCTTCCAGCACGAAGCCAAGCGCGGGGGACGGATCTCGCTCGAAGATGGACTGCCGAGCCACGCGAGCGGCGACCAAGCGCTCCACCTCGGCTTGCGGGTAAGGCGGTTGCCGCGACTCGAACGCGACACGCGCATGCTCCGGCGTCTGCAACAACCCATTGATGCTGTTGCAGACGTACACCCCGATCTCGACCGCCTTCGCCTCCATGTCCGCCAGATCCCGCACCTTCTTCGGGTACCGGACCTTCTTCACGGCCTCCCAAGTCGCCGCGATGAGCCCGCCCGCGCCCAACACCTCGTCCGCCTTGTACAGATACTCCGGCCTGGGAATCCGCTTCCCCGCCTCGATCTTGTACACGAGATCCTCGCCGTACCCCACCGCCTTCCCGAACTCGCCGGCGCGCATCCCCACCGCCTCGCGCCGCAGCTTCAACTGCCGCCCGACGGTGGCGACAACAGCCACGCCCCACTCGTCGTCCGGATCCACCTCCCACCCCGGCTCGTCCGCCTCGGTAATGAGCCGCCCTACCTCACCGTCCACCGACATGCGCGCTGCCGCCCCTCCGCCGTACCGCCGCCTACCCGCGACGCCCCTACCCGCACGTACCGCCCCGACAAGCCCTTACACCACTGGATAACCCCAGGACAGTCACCGTACGCAACAGCGTCGTCACTCCTCACGGTAGGCGGATCCGGCCACGCTGAGTGACGTGAATCCGAAATTCGCCGAGCCCACCACCACGCCCGCCCAACCCGACTGCCACATCCGCAACTTCCACGTCCTGCTGTCCCCCACCCCGCGCGGCGCCCGCCTCGCCCGCCTGCTCGCCACCGAACAACTGCGCGCTTGGGAACTCCCACTGGACCCGGCGGCGCACATCGTCGCCGAACTGGCGAACAACGCCGCGACCCACGGCCGCGTCCCCGGCCGCAACTTCCAACTCCTGCTCTACGTGGTCGGCGACACCCTCCGTATCGAGGTCACCGACACCCGCGCCGACCGACTGCCGCACCGCCGCCCCTCCACCACCCCCGACAGCGAAACCGGCCGCGGCCTGCTCCTCCTGGACGCCCTCGCCGACCGCTGGGGAGTGAGCCGGGGCCTGCCACCCCGCAAAACGGTCTGGGCCGAACTCGTACTCCCCGCAACGGAATCACCGAAGCCCAACTCTCCACGCTCCGGTCAGACCTGCGCTCCCCATGCACCACCCACCAGGCAGAAAGCACCCCACCAAACCCCACCCCTCCCTCCCTCCCTCCCGCCGGGCAAACTCACTCCCGCGAGTGAATATGTCCAACTCGGCTGGATTCGGCACCGGTTGCCTGCCTTACGCTCAGCGCAGCACGGCACAACCGCAGACATGCGACGGCCCCCGCCAGGACTAGCGATCCCAGTGCGGGGGCCTGACCACCGAGGAAGTAGGAGCTTCCCGATGGACACCAAAAACACTAGCGCGCCCTCGCGCGCCCAGTCCCGAATCCCGGGCAAAAACCACCCTCACGCGCGGCCGCACTCCGGCGTCGTTCACGACAACGCCCGCCACACCGAGAACTTCGTGGTGATCGGCAACCACCTCGCCCAACACCCGGAGCTGTCGCTGCCCGCCATCGGGCTGGCCACCTACATCCAGTCGGTACGCCGGGGCACCGCCGTCGACATCAAGACCCTCGCCGACCGCTTCCCCGAGGGCCCCACCCGTATCGCCGCCGCTCTCAACGAGCTCGAAACCCACGGCTACGTCCGCCGCACCCGCGAACGCACGCCCACTGGCCGCATCGTCACCCGCACGGTCTCCTGCAACAAGCCGGGGCACCGGTCCACGCCGGCCGAACCCCGTACCACGACCGCCCGCCGCGCGGCCACCACAGACAAGCCCCCTCCCCGCAAGCGCCTCCCCGCCGTACCGCAGCCCTCGAACACCTCCCCCGCTCTCCTCCAGGCAGCCCTCGACGTCCTCGCCGGCCTCCGTCGCCGCGACCCCCGCCTGCTCCTCTCCGCCACCGATGCCGAACACCTCGCGCCCGGCGTCGCCGCCTGGCTGGAGCGCGACATCGCCCCCACCGCCGCACGCCACGCGCTCACCGAGAACCTGCCGAACGAGCCCCTGATCCGACCGGCCGCCTTCCTGGCCCACCGCCTGGCCGCACAACTCCCACCGCCGCCCCCGTTCCGGCCGCCGGCCGCACCGGCCCCGCCCGTCCGTCACCCCGTCCGCAATTGCGACACCTGCGACCGCGGCTACCGGGGCCCCGACCCACTCCGCTGCCGGGACTGTTGCGAACTCCGGCAACCGGCGCCTACGGCGGCCTGACGAGCCGACCAGGACGCCAACGCCGCTGGAGACCGGCCCGCGGCCGCGTTCACCCCACCAACCCCACCCTCGCAGGGAATCCATATGGTCAACTCGCCCCACGAGGCGATGCACCGCATCTTCCAGCAGTATCCGGGCCTCTTCTCCGGGGTGTCCGAAGTCCTTGGCATCGACTTCCCCCCGCTCACCTCGGTCACCGTGCTACCCACCGACCTCACCGAGACGAGCCCCGTCGAACGCCGCGTGGACACCCTCTTGCGGCTGGACACGGAGGACGACGAGTCGCTGCTCCTGGCGGTCGAGGCCCAGAGCGGGAAGGATCCGGACAAGCCCGCCGGCTGGGCGTACTACGCCTCGTACCTGCTCACGAAGTACCGGCTGCAGCCGTTGCTGCTGGTCGTCTGCCAGGACCGCGCCACGGCGGAATGGGCCGCCCGTGAGGTCAGCTTCGGGCCTCGCCAATGGCCCCTGCTGACCCTGCGGCCGCTGGTCGCGGGACCGCACAACATGCCGGTGATCACCGACCCGGCCGAGGTCCGCAAGGATCTCGCCCTCGCCACGCTGTCCGCGATCACGCACGCCAAACATCCGGACGCCGGGGTCATACTCAAGTCAATGACGACCGCTCTGCGGGAGACCCCGCAGAGCATCGCGGATCCCCTCATCGAGCTCATCGCACAAGGCCTGGGCAAGCACCCAGCCGCACAACTGTGGAGGAAACTGGTGGCCGTGGACCTCTCCTTCTACAAGTCGTACATCTCCGAGGAAATCCGCGACGAGGGCCGGGCTCAGCGCGCCGTCGAGGACATCCTGGACATCCTGGAAGTGCGTGGCATCGACGTCCCCGAAGCGGTCCGGGAACGCATCACCGGCTGTGGCGACCTCGAGATCCTGCGCCACTGGCTGCGGCGGGCCGTCACAGCCCCGACGGCCGAAGACGTCCTCACGGACGAGTAGGCCCCAGACCATGACCCACAGGCCGACCCGGTATGCGGGTCGGCCTCGGAAGGCAGGGCGGTGGACGGCGAGAGCTACCGGGAACGCAGGCGGGCACTACTGAGGGACGTTCCGGCGGCTGCCGAGAGGGCCGCACGTCTTCTCACCCAGCTGGGCACAGAGGAACGCGACGACGCCGAGATCGAAGCGGAACACATGGCGGTCCTCCTCGCCGCTGTACGCGAGTACACCGGCCAGGGACAAGAGCTGATCCCCCGCGCCGAACATTGAGTTCCGCTACTCCGGCTGCACCACGAACACGCTCACCCCTCGCATGCGCACCCCCGTGCCACGCGGCTCCAGGTCCCCGGTCACCGACACCTCAAGACCGCGCCGCCAGGCATCGTTGGCCTTGTCGAGGTCCTCCGGACGAAGCTCCACCCGGACGCGGCGCTGCCGTGAGGTGTCCTCGTGCACGAGGTAGCCGTAGATCGTCGCCTCACGGGGGTTCATATCGCGGTGCAGTTTCATCACCACTCCGTGCAGGACCGCCCCCTCCTCCCGCCCCAGTCGCTCACGGAGATCCTTCGCCACCGCGTCGTCATGCGGCCTGCGTGATTCGGCTTGGAGCCGACCGATGCGCCATTCAGCTGAGGACCGAGGGCACGGCGTACGCCCTGACGCGCGCCGCTTTCCCCCGGTACCGGGCGGCTCAGCTGACGGTCAGCACACCCGCGCCCGTCGTCTTCGCCAGCTCGGTCGGCAGGCTCTTCGCGCTGGACTCCAGGCCCGCCGCCAGGGTCGGCTTCCAGTTGACCGTCGTCTTGATCTTCTTGGAGTTCACGGCGTTGCAGGCGGCGACGAGGTCGATCGTCGTACCGTTCACGAGGTTGCCGCTGCCCGCGATCGAACCGGTGCCGTCGCCGCTGAGGAGCTTGGAGGTCTTGAGGGAGCCGGGGACCGTCCAGTAGTTGTTCTGGGCCACGACCTGGGCCTTGGCGCGCGGGTTGATGCTGCGAGGGTACGGCGCGTGCGGAAGAACCGGCGGTGAGAAGCAGAGGCCACAGAGGGAGTCCTCACGTGCTTCCGGATGTGGTTCCAGAGTCCTTGGGCGAGCCCGCTTCGACGGGCTTCACTCCTCTGTGGTTGTGGAGATCGGAAAGGTTGCCGTGAATTTTTTGGCCGTGTGATGCACATACCAGGGGCGGGCGGCGAAAGTTGACCCGGGCAGCCTTTCCCGGGCCGGACGGACGGACCGGCGGCATCGGCGCGCCCCCCAATAACCGCATGTCCACAACACATCCGTATGGTTTCGCCATGGCAACCCCTGAGCTCATCCCGATCGCCTACGAGCCGCACGGCCGTACCGAGGCCATCGGTCACTACACCGGCGGCCAGTTCCTGGCCTCGGTCACGTACGCGTTCCCCGAGGGGTTCCGGCTGGACGAGGGCTGGGAGGAGCAGAAGCGGCTGTACGCGGTGCTGCACCTCTTCGACGCCATGGGCCGCTACAGCGACTCCCAGATCTGGTGCGCGGGCAGCTGGGCCGAGCAGCAGCGCGACCCGGAGGGCGCCGGCTCGGTGCTGGCGCGGGCCCGCGCGCACCTGGCAAACATGCTGCGCAGCCTGCCGCGGCGGACATACAAGGACATCGCGATACGCCCGTTCCAGCTCAGGGTGGACGGCGTGTTCTTCGGACTGGTGGCGAAGGACGACGAGGACGGCGGGTGGGCCGAGCTCTACCCGGACCACCTGGGCTTCGGCGAGCCCTGGGACGGCCGGTACGACACCTGACGGGCACGGACAAGGACCAAGTACTGTCAAAGTCCGCCCACTTGCGAGGGCGGCGGAGCAGACGGGTGCCGGTTCCTCCACGTCCTTCTGCCGGTCGAGGTGTCGCGGTCGTCGGCGTCAGCCGTCGTTCGTCTCGTCCGGCTCGACGCCCAGGGTCAGGTGGGCGCGGACGCCCCGGGCGATGTGGTGGCGGTCGTACCTGAGGTAGAGCAGGCCGCCCTCGTGGCCGTTGTCCGGGTAGATGGTGTCCTCGTCGAGGGTGGTGCGGGTGGTGGTGTTGCTCGCGTACGGCTCCACCTCGGCCGACAGCAGTACCGACTGCTCGTCGAAGAAGAGCTGGCCGGTGTGGCAGGTGTGGCCGCCCTCGTAGCCGGCATCCGTCCACTCGCCGTCCACGTGCGCCTTGACGTGGATGTGGACGCACCGGCCCCGGTACCAGCCCGGGAAGACGGTCCTGAAGGTGACCTGTCCGTGCCGGTCGGTGTGCCAGGTGCCGCGCAGGTAACGCGTGTCGTCGGTCGGCTCCTGATGGCCGCCGCCACCGCCGGGCGGGGGCCCGGTGGGAGCGGCGGTGGGCGGGGGACCGCTCGGCGGGGCACCGCCCCCGCCGCCGCTGCCCATCTCCTCGTACCCCGAGTAGATGCCGGACGCGTTGCAGTGCCAGATGTCCACGGCCGCGTTCCTGAGCGGCCTGCAGGTCTCCGCGTCGATCACCTTGAGGGTGAGGGACAGCGGGATGCCCTCCTGGTCCTCGGTGACGTCCTGGCGGAGCTTGTCGGCGTCGATGTAGTAGGGGCCCTCGACCAGTTCGGAGGCGAGCGTGTAGCAGGCGCCCTCCTGGTCGGACCGGTCGGAGGCCTGCGCGTCGGTCATGAAGGTGCTGCCCACACCGACGGCGGCCACGGCCACGCCCCCCGCCGCCAGCACCGCGCGACGGGCCAACCCGCTTCTTTCTTCCGGTGACTGCGTGTCTGTCATGGCCAGCGACCGTAGGCGGGAGCCGCCTGGCAGGAACATCGGAGAGAGCTGTGAATCGGGGAGCACAGCGCGAAGGGCTCGAAACCGACGTCACAGCTCTGGGCCAGGGAGCCCGGCGGACCGCTGCCGCGTGGGCGCGGCG
>NZ_JBEYFC010000038.1:0-31704 GCF_040634175.1 Streptomyces sp. NPDC007162 | reverse complement strand
GGCTGCCCAGGTCGAGCTTGGTCATGGTGCGGTTGAGGTGGGTCTTCACGGTCGCCTCGCTGATGTAGAGCCGGTCGGCGATCTCCAGGTTGGACTGGTCGCGGGCTGTGGGAAGCCGGCGTCAGCCGTGCTTGGCGCGGCTGGCGGCGCGGGCCCGCTCGCGGGCGTCCAGGTTCACCTTGCGGATCCGGACGGCCTCCGGGGTCACCTCGACGCACTCGTCGTCGCGGCAGAACTCCAGCGACTGCTCCAGGGAGAGCTTGCGCGGCGGCACGATCGCCTCGAACGTGTCGGCCGAGGACGACCGCATGTTCGTGAGCTTCTTCTCCTTGGTGATGTTGACGTCCATGTCGTCGGAGCGGGAGTTCTCGCCGACGATCATGCCCTCGTACACCTCGGTGCCGGGCTCCGTGAACAGCACACCGCGCTCCTGGAGGTTCGTCATCGCGAACGCGGTGACGGCACCGGCGCGGTCGGCGACCAGGGAGCCGTTGTTACGGGTCTGCAGGGGGCCGAACCAGGGCTCGTGGCCCTCGTGGATGGAGTGGCCGATGCCCGTGCCGCGGGTCTGCGTGAGGAACTCGGTACGGAAGCCGATGAGACCGCGGGACGGCACCACGAACTCCATGCGGACCCAGCCGGAGCCGTGGTTGGACATGTTGTCCATCCGGCCCTTGCGGACGCCCATGAGCTGCGTGACCGCGCCCATGTGCTCCTCGGGCACGTCGATCGTCATGCGCTCGACGGGCTCGTACGTCTTGCCGTCGACCTGCTTGGTGACGACCTGCGGCTTGCCGATGGTCAGCTCGAAGCCCTCGCGGCGCATCTGCTCGACCAGGATGGCGAGCGCCAGCTCACCACGGCCCTGGACCTCCCAGGCGTCCGGACGCTCGGTGTCGAGCACGCGCAGCGAGACGTTACCGATCAGCTCGCGGTCGAGGCGGTCCTTGACCTGACGGGCGGTCACCTTGCGGTCCTTGACCGCCGCCTTGTTGTCGGCGCCCTTGCCGGTGCCGCCACGGCCGACCAGCGGCGACGTGTTCGTACCGATGGTCATCGAGATCGCCGGCTCGTCGACCGTGATCAGCGGCAGCGGGATCGGGTTCTCGGGGTCGGCGAGGGTCTCACCGATCATGATCTCCGCGATACCGGCGACGGCACAGATGTCACCCGGGCCCGCCACCTCGGCGGGCTTGCGGGTGAGCGCCTCGGTCATCAGCAGCTCGGTGATGCGCACGTTGGACATCGTGCCGTCACGCTTGATCCAGGTGACGGTCTGGCCCTTGCGCAGCTCGCCCTGCTCGACGCGGAGCAGCGCGATACGGCCGAGGAAGTTGTCGGCGTCCAGGTTGGTGACGTGCGCCTGGAGGGGGGCCGACTCGTCGTACTCGGGGGCCGGGACGTGCGACAGGATGGTGGAGAAGAACGGCTCCAGGTTGTCGCTGTCCTGCGGGACGGTGCCGTCCTCGGGCTTGGTCAGCGAGGCCACACCGTCCCGCGCGCACGCGTAGACGATCGGGAACTCGATCTGGTCCTCGTCGGCGTCCAGATCGAGGAAGAGGTCGTAGGTCTCGTTGACGACCTCGTCGATCCGGGAGTCCGGGCGGTCCGTCTTGTTGATGCACAGGATGACGGGCAGGCGCTGCTGGAGGGCCTTGCGCAGCACGAAGCGGGTCTGCGGCAGCGGGCCCTCGGAGGCGTCGACGAGCAGCACCACCGCGTCCACCATCGACAGACCGCGCTCGACCTCGCCACCGAAGTCGGCGTGGCCCGGGGTGTCGATGATGTTGATGGTGATGACGTCGCCGCCATCCTTGGGGTGGTACTTCACGGCCGTGTTCTTGGCCAGGATCGTGATGCCCTTCTCACGCTCCAGGTCGTTCGAGTCCATCATGCGGTCGTCGAGCGACTCGGCGGCGTGCGCCGCGAAGGCACCGGCCTGCTTCAGCATGGCGTCGACGAGGGTCGTCTTGCCGTGGTCGACGTGGGCGACGATGGCGACGTTGCGGATGTCGTGGCGCGTAGCCATGGTGCGGCGTACTCCCGGGGTGTTGAGAAGGCCCTCTGCGTACGTCCGTTTGACGTGGGCCTGCCGGGCTTGACACGCCACGGCCTCACCCCATGTTACGTGTCGTTTGTAACTGGGGCTCGCTGGGCCGCCGGAAAGGCCGTTCCGGGCGCTCTACCCCTTGGCCGGACTCGCCGACGCCTTCGCCCCCTTCTTCAGGAATCCCATGTCCTGGTAGACCGGCGTGCGGAACCCGAAGGCCCCCACGTTCACCAGCCCCTTGCGGGCGCCCACGATCTGCGGCCGCTGGTACAGCGGCAGTGATCCCGCCGAGGCCCAGATCCGGGAGTCCGCCTTGCGCAGCAGACCGTCCGCCTCGTCCTCGTCCAGCGTCCCGAGCGCCTGGTCGAAGAGCTGGTCCACCTGGTCGGTGCCCACCCGCGTGTAGTTCTGCTCCACGTTCAGCGACCCGTCGGCCGCCACCACGGGCTTCGCGTAGATCGGCCGTGCGTCCGTCGCCGGGTACGCGGACGCCGGCCACGAGTACAGCGCGAGGTCGTACTGCCCGGCCGCGATGTGGTCCTTGAAGTAGCTGTCGTCGGAGACCTTCTTGATCTCGGTGAGAATCCCCACCTTGTCCAGCATCTTCGAGATCTGGTCGGCGACCGCCCGGAGCGTCTCCGAGCCCGGCCCGGAGGGCAGCACGAACCGCAGCGAGAGCGCCTGCCCGTCCTTGGCCAGCGGCCCGGCCGGCGCTCCGGCACCCCTGGGCGCGGCGGTGCCCTTCGGCGCGTACGCACCGGGCGCCCCGTGCGCGTGGTCCTTCTGGTGGTCGCGGGTGTCCTTGCCGTCGGGCCCCTTGTCGTCCTCCCCGACGATGTACTGCCCGTCCCGCCCGCCGTCGGACTTGTCCTCCTTGTCGCCGTCGCCCTTCTCGCCCTTGTCCCCCTTCTCGCCCTTCTCGCCCTCCGCGCCGGCCGCCTTGCCCGCCGCCTTGATCGGTCCGCCGGCCACCCAGCCCGCGTCGGCGAGCAGCGCCTGCGCCTCGTGGGTGTCGAGGCCGCCGAGCGCCCCGCTGCCGTCGGCGTAGACGGCCTGCCCGGAGAGGCCGAGGTGGCTGCCGACCGGTACCGCGGGCAGCCCCAACGGGGCGAGGACCAGCTTGGCCAGGGCCTTGCGGTCGAGCGCGCGGGCGACGGCCCGCCGGACCCGCTCGTCGGCGAGGGGACCCTCGGAGCCGTTCAGGGCGAGCTGGGTGTAGGCGGGCTCCAGCGACTTGCGCACGTCGAAGGCCCGCAGTTCCTGCTGCTGCTCCAGCCACTTCGCGATGCTCCTGCGGAGCTTCTTCGGCCCCTTCGGCAGTTTCTCCTCGTCCATGCCGAGGGTGAGCGCCCAGGAGCGCAGCTTCTTGGCGGAGGTCTTGCCCGCGCCCTGCAGTGGCGTGCCGGTGCCCTTGTCGCGCCCGGCGATGATGATCCGCTCGGCCTCGGAGGCGTCGATGTCCGCGACGTCGACCGTGCCGGCGGCCAGCGCCGAGGCCCGCTTCTCGCGGGGGACGGCGTGCAGGTCGATCTCGTCGAGCTTGGCCGGGCGGCCCCACCAGCGCGGGCTGCGGGTGAGGACCACGTCCTTCTTGGCGGTGTCGACCTTGTCGACCTTGAAGGGTCCGGCCGTGACCGAGAGCTTGCGGCGGGCACCGTCGTTGAAGGTGTCCGGGGTGCCCATGACGTCCTTCGGGTACAGCGGCGAGAACAGCGACTGCCAGTCGGCGTACGGACGGTCGAAGGTGACCCGGACCTCCAGGTCGTTGGCGCCGCGCTCGATCTGGGCGATGCGGTCGTACCCGGCGTTGCGGGCGGTCCAGTAGGCGGGGTCCTTGCCGGACAGGGCGCGCCACTGGGCGGCGAAGTCGGCGGCGCCGATCTCCCGGCCGTCGCTCCAGACGGCCTGCTGGTTGAGCTTGTAGAGGACGACCTGGCGCGGCTCGGTCTCGATGACCTTCGCGGACTCCAGGTAGTCGGGGTTGCGGACGGGCTTGCCGGTGGCGTCGATGGTGAACATCGACGGCAGGACGGCCTGGGCGACCCGGGTGGTGCCGGCGTCGGCGTCGGCCTGGAAGGTGTTGAGGGTCTCCGGTACGGCGTCCACGGCCATCTTGAGCGTGCCGCCCTCGGCGACCGCGTCCCGGGCG
Organism: Streptomyces sp. NPDC007162; assembly: GCF_040634175.1. Classification (NCBI taxonomy): domain Bacteria; kingdom Bacillati; phylum Actinomycetota; class Actinomycetes; order Kitasatosporales; family Streptomycetaceae; genus Streptomyces; species Streptomyces sp. NPDC007162. Next base: position 27,505 of record NZ_JBEYFC010000038.1, on the reverse strand, counting down.
ACCGCCGCGATGTCCGGTCCGGCGAGCGGCTTGCTGCCCTCGTCGTCGGAGCCGCAGCCGGCGAGGAGGGGGGCGGCCAGGGCGCCGGCGGCGAGGAAGGCGAGGCTGCGTTGGAGGCGCCGCGATGTGCGGCCGTCGTGCGGCTGCGGCGCCGTCGTGGCCTGTCGCGCCCGCGCGGCGGTAGCCGCACGTTCAATAGCGCCCCGCGCCCCTGACGGGGCGCTGTGGCCGACGCCGTGGTGAGACATCTCTGCTTACCTCCGGGAGACCCCGTGACACGGGTGCGGTTTGTTCACATTTGGGGGTATTTTGGAGTTGATCACATGTACGTCAGTTGTACGGACCCCACTGAAATGGACGGGGTCCCCCGGCCGGGGACGACACGGCGGCGCGGAGTGTCAAAGCCCACCCGTGCGGCGCAACGCCCCGGCGCACACAGAGCGCGTGCGGGCGTGCGACGGAGGCCTGCAATCCGCCAATCGCTGCACATGGCTTCACATCGGCAGGTGTGACGCGCAACACTCGCAGGCGCATGAACGTCGCCGCCTTGGACCACCGAGTCCGTGGAAGTGAGGTCACGTCATGTCCGTGCACGACGACCTGACGTCAGTCCAGCGTTGCCTAGAAGACCTGACCCGGTCCGTCGGCCGCCTGGAGCAGCAGCTCGGGAGCGGCGGACTGGAGATGCGCCGCGTCCGCACCGACGCCGATCACCTGCGCGAGAGCGTCGCCCTGCTGCGGGAGGCCGCCCACACCGGCGCCCCCGGCAAGCGCCCTGAGCTCGTCACCATCTCCGACGACCCGTACGACATCAACCTGTGGACGGACACGGACGACGAGGGTCTCGGCGCCCGCGACCGGCACGCGCCGTAGGAGCGCCGCCCGCAGGCCCCCGCCCCCCGAACCGACCGGAGTCATCCGTTGGCCACTGGTACGGAACCACATCCGAACAGCGGCGGCGTACGCACCCGTACGCGCGCCGCGATCTCCGCCCCGCACCTGCGGACCGACCGCTGGTGGCTGGCACCCGCCGTCACCGCGGCCGGTCTGTTCGCGTTCGTCGTCTACTCGACCTGGCGCGCGTTCGCGAACGCCCACTACTACTCGGCGCCGTACGTCTCGCCGTTCTACTCGCCGTGTCTGGCGGAGAACTGCAAGAACATGCCGGTCGGACCGAACGCCGACCTCTTCGGCAGCTGGTGGGCGATCTCACCGGCGATCATCATCCTGATCTTCCCGCTGGGCTTCCGGCTGACCTGCTACTACTACCGCAAGGCCTACTACCGCAGCTTCTGGGCGTCCCCGCCGGCCTGCGCGGTGGCCGAGCCGCACGCGAAGTACACCGGCGAGACCCGCTTCCCGCTGATCCTGCAGAACATCCACCGGTACTTCTTCTACGCCGCCCTGCTGGTCGCCTGCGTGCTGACCTACGACACCGTCCTGTCCTTCCGCGACCCGCACGAGCGCTGGGGTCACATGGGCCTGGGCACCCTGGTCTTCCTGGCCAACATCACGCTGATCTGGCTGTACACGCTGTCCTGCCACTCCTGCCGGCACATCGTCGGCGGCAAGCTCAAACACTTCTCCACACACCCCGTGCGCTACAAGGCATGGCAGTTCGTGGGCCGGCTCAACGCCCGGCACATGCTGCTCGCCTGGGCGTCGTTGGTGAGCGTCGCGCTCGCCGACTTCTACGTCTACCTGCTCGCGTCCGGTGTCTTCGACGATCCGCGATTCTTCTAGGGACTGGGGCTTCTGATGGCGGCGGTGGAGCGGCAGCAGTGGGACGTGGTGGTCGTCGGCGCCGGCGGCGCGGGCCTGCGCGCCGCGATCGAGGCGCGCGAGCGGGGCGCCCGTACGGCGGTGATCTGCAAGTCGCTGTTCGGCAAGGCCCACACGGTGATGGCCGAGGGCGGCATCGCGGCGGCCATGGCCAACGTCAACGAGCACGACAACTGGCAGGTCCACTTCCGCGACACCATGCGCGGCGGCAAGTTCCTCAACCAGTGGCGGATGGCCGAACTGCACGCCAAGGAGGCCCCGGACCGGGTCTGGGAGCTGGAGACCTGGGGCGCCCTGTTCGACCGCACGAAGGACGGGAAGATCTCCCAGCGCAACTTCGGCGGCCACGAGTACCCGCGCCTCGCCCACGTCGGCGACCGCACGGGCCTCGAACTGATCCGCACCCTCCAACAGAAGATCGTCTCGCTCCAGCAGGAGGACAAGAAGGAGACCGGCGACTACGAGTCCCGGCTCAAGGTCTTCCAGGAGTGCACGGTCACGCGGATCCTCAAAGACGGCAGGCGGGTCTCCGGCGTCTTCGCGTACGAGCGCGAGAGCGGCCGTTTCTTCGTCCTCGAAGCGCCCGCCGTGGTGATCGCGACCGGGGGCATCGGCAAGTCCTTCAAGGTGACGTCGAACTCGTGGGAGTACACCGGCGACGGGCACGCGCTGGCGCTGCTGGCCGGGGCGCCGCTGCTGAACATGGAGTTCGTGCAGTTCCACCCGACGGGCATGGTCTGGCCGCCGTCGGTGAAGGGGATCCTGGTCACCGAGTCGGTGCGCGGTGACGGCGGGGTGCTCAGGAACTCCGAGGGCAAGCGGTTCATGTTCGACTACATCCCGGACGTCTTCAAGGAGAAGTACGCCGAGTCCGAGGAGGAGGGCGACCGCTGGTACGAGGACCCCGACAACAACCGGCGTCCTCCGGAACTGCTCCCCCGCGACGAGGTGGCCCGGGCCATCAACTCCGAGGTGAAGGCGGGCCGCGGCTCCCCGCACGGCGGGGTCTTCCTGGACGTGTCGACGCGCATGCCGGCCGAGGTGATCCGGCGCCGGCTGCCTTCCATGTACCACCAGTTCAAGGAGCTGGCGGACGTGGACATCACCGCGGAGGCCATGGAGGTCGGGCCGACCTGCCACTACGTGATGGGCGGGGTCGCGGTGGACTCCGACACCGCCGCCGCGCGCGGGGTACCGGGTCTGTTCGCGGCCGGCGAGGTGGCCGGCGGGATGCACGGCTCCAACCGGCTCGGCGGCAACTCGCTGTCCGACCTGCTCGTGTTCGGCCGCCGGGCGGGCTGGCACGCGGCCGACTACGCGGCGGAACTCGGCGCCCGGCCGCCGGTGGACGACGACCAGGTCGACACCGCGGCCGCGGAGGCGCTGCGCCCGTTCTCCGCGGAGAGCGAGGAACCCGGCGGGGGCCCGCCGGAGAACCCGTACACCCTCCACCAGGAGCTCCAGCAGTCCATGAACGACCTGGTCGGCATCATCCGCCGGGAGGGCGAGATGGAGCAGGCCCTGGAGCGGCTCGCCGCGCTGCGGGTCCGGGCCCGCCGGGCCGGGGTGGAGGGGCACCGCCAGTTCAACCCGGGCTGGCATCTCGCCCTGGACCTCAGGAACATGCTGCTGGTCAGCGAGTGCGTGGCCCGCGCCGCCCTGGAGCGCACCGAGTCGCGCGGCGGGCACACCCGTGAGGACCACCCGACGATGGACCGCAGGTGGCGACCCGTCAACCTGCTGTGCCGGCTGGCGGATCCGACCGGAGGGCTGGCGGCCACCGACCCGGTGCGCGGCCAGATCGACCTCACCCGTGAGAACACCGACCCCGTCCGCGCCGACCTGCTCGCCCTGTTCGAGAAGGAAGAGCTCGCCAAGTACCTCGCCGAAGAGGAGCTGTAGGAATGAGCGGCTACACGGCCCACTTCAGAGTGTGGCGGGGTGACATCGAGGGCGGCGGCCTGACGGACTTCGAGGTCGAGGTGAACGAGGGCGAGGTGGTCCTCGACATCATCCACCGCCTCCAGGCCACCCAGGCGCCCGACCTGGCCGTCCGCTGGAACTGCAAGGCGGGCAAGTGCGGTTCCTGCTCGGCGGAGATCAACGGCCGGCCGCGGCTGATGTGCATGACCCGGATGTCCGTCTTCACGCAGGACGAGACCATCACGGTCACCCCGCTGCGCGCCTTCCCGGTGATCCGCGACCTCGTCACGGACGTCGGCTTCAACTACCAGAAGGCCAGGGAGGTCCCGGCGTTCGTGCCGCCCGCCGGGGTCGGCCCCGGCGAGTACCGGATGTTCCAGGAGGACGTGGACCGGTCGCAGGAGTTCCGCAAGTGCATCGAGTGCTTCCTGTGCCAGGACACCTGCCATGTGGTGCGCGACCACGAGGAGAACAAGACGGCGTTCGCGGGCCCGCGCTTCCTGATGCGGGTGGCCGAACTGGACATGCACCCCCTCGACGCGGCCGACGCGTCCGGCCTGGACCGCAAGCGCACGGCCCAGGACGAACACGGCCTCGGCTACTGCAACATCACCAAGTGCTGCACGGAGGTGTGCCCCGAGGGCATCCACATCACGGACAACGCGCTGATCCCCCTGAAGGAGCGGGCCGTGGACCGCAAGTACGACCCGCTGGTGTGGCTCGGCTCGAAGATCAGAAGGCGTCCGGCAGGAGGCTGAGGGCCTGCCGGAGGTTGGACTCGGCGATGTCCCGCATCTGTTCGCGCTCCGGGAAGTCGCCGTCGAGCAGCCTGAGCGGTCCGGCGACGAGGTTCAGGTGCATCGCCAGCCGGTACAGCCGCAACCGGTCCTCGTCGAGTTCGGCGGTGCGCAGCACGTCGTAGGCCGGACCGAAGCGGAGCTGAAGGAAGACGTGCTCCCATTCGGCGTCGAAGTACATCAGGCCTTCGATGTCGATGAGTGCGGGGTCGCCCTCCTCGGTCACCAGGACGTGGTCCGGGCCGAGTTCGCCGTGCACGAGGGAGGCGTGGTCGCGGGGCTCGACCGCGTCGAAGAGCTCGCGGATCCGCTCGGTCAGCGCCCGGCGGGACGCGCGCACCCGGGGATCGCGCTCGGCCAGTTCGGCGATGTCGTGCACCGCCCGGTCGGCGACGACCTGTTCGCAGGAGTCGCCGAGGGGCTTGCCGCCCTCCTCCACGAGGGCGGCCTTGCCGTATCCGGCGGCGGTGCACTCGCGGAGCACGCCGAGCGTCCCCGCGAGCCGGGCGAGCGGCACCCGGGCCGCTCCCGGGTCGCTGCGCAGCAGCACCTCCAGGCTGCCGCCGCGGACGTCCTCGACGACCGCCGCGTACGACGGCAGGTACTCGGCCTCCTCGTCGACGAAGAGCAGGCGCGGGGTGCGCACGCCGAGTTCGGTCAGCCGGTCGTGGGCCGACAGGAAGAGGCCGAGTCCCGAGGCGTGCGCGAAGGGGTCGCGGATGTCGGCGTCGGCGGGACCCCAGTAGTCCTCCTCCGGGGACCAGACGTAGGCGATCGCGGAGCGGCCGTTGTCGAGGGCGAGCCGGTAGACACCTTTCTTGGATCCGCCGCGCAGCCGGGTGACGGCGGCGGGAACCTTGCCGAGGGCCTCGCGGGCGAGCGGTGCGAGGTCGTCACGGGTGAGGTGGGCACGAGCGGTTGTCATGGCGTACGAACCCAGTCCTTCCGATAGGAGGTCCAGTCATCCTCGGTGGCGGCGAAGTCGACGTAGAGGGCGACGCCGAAGTTAGCGCGATCCGGGGCCGCGCGTGATAGTCCCAGCCGAACCCCTCGCACGGCCGCCGGGACGGTCTCGGCGTGCGCCCAGTGGCCGAAACGGTTCTCCCGGTAGAAGGGCAGCCCCATCAGAAGATCGGTCCCGGCCGGGGTGACCTCGATCGCGAGGCTGGTCTGCTGGGCGACATAGCCTCCGTACAGGCTCTCCAGCGGTTGCATGGTGTCGTACGACATCACGGCGATCTGGTCGACCCGGCGGGCGACCTGACCGAAGTATTCCTGTGACCACCATTTGGGATGACCGGTGAGAGTCCCCCAGAAGGAGTGAAAGGCCGGGAGCGGATCGATCTGGTGTGCGGCCACGGACAGCAACGGGGTCACGGGGCGCAGGGCGTCGAGCAGGGCGAGGTAGTTCCGGTCGCCGGAGTGCAGGGGCTCCAGGTCGAAGTGGACGCCGTCGAACCCGGCGGCGACGGTCTCCCGGGCGGAGGCGACGACGGCGGCCCGCGTCTCCGCCTTCTCCAGGTGCATGGCGTACGGCTTCTCCGGCGCGAGTTCGTCCCCCAGCCAGGCCTGCACCCGCACGCCCGGCAGCTTTCGATGCACGGCCGTTATCAGCCAACGGGCCTCGGGGTGGGCCGATGTGGGCAGCGTGCCGTTGTGTTCCAGTGGTCCGGCATGGACGTAGAGGTCGCGGATGCCGGTGCCGGCGAGCCGGGCGGCGAGGGCGGTGACGTCGGCGTCGTCCTTGCGCCCGTCGACCCAGGCGTGTCCGAGCCACAGGGCGTCCTTGTCCCGGGTGCGGGTGCCCGGCCTCGGGTCGCCGGTGTAGTTGACGCGGAGGGCGGTCTCGGCGATGAGGAGGGGGACGAGCAGCAGGAGAACGACGACAAGCCCGGCCCGCCTGGCCCGGCGCCTCCAGGGGACTCTCCTGGACCCTTCGCCCCCGCCCGCCGTACCGCCCGGCTCCGGGGCCGACGGCGGGGCCGACGCCGACTGCGGGGCCTGCTCCGGCTGCGGCTGTGATGTCGGCTCCTTCTCCGGGTGGTGTTCCATCTTCCGTCCCCCTCGTCTCGCCGTCCCCCGTGCGTCCCCGTCCCGGTCGCGGTGGCGACTGGCTGCCCATACGCTCCGAAATGTGACGTCCTTGATCCGGGGTCGGCCGAGGCATGCCACCGGGCACATAGGTGTGCGGGTGGGGCACACGGTGCTGGGCGGGGTGGCCGGGGTGGTCTGGCTGGTGTTGCCGGTGATGACGAACGTGGCTCAGGACCCGGTTCCCACCGGCGGCGGGACGTCCGCCGCAGCCTCGGCGGACGGGGCTTCGGGCACCGACTACGTACTCCCGCTGGTCGCCGTGGCGGCGGCCGGCGCACTGGGCGGCTACGGGTACGTACGGCGGATACGGCGGGCCCGCTCGCGCACCACCCCGGGGATCGTCTCCCCCCTCCCGCCGGCCCCCTCGCCCGTCGACCTGGAACGGCAGGCCCGCGCCTCCCTCGTCCTCGCCGACGACTGCGTCCGCACCAGCCGGGAGGCCCTCGGCCACGTCGACGCCGGCGAGGCCGTCGTACGGGCCCTGCGCTCCGCCCGGACCGAGCTGTCGGCCGCGTTCGCGATCTGGCAGCGGTACGAGGAGGGGGTGCCGGAGGACGCCGGCGGCCGGCGCCAGGCGCTGGCGGGGGTGATCGGGCGGTGCGCGGAGGCCGGACGCCAACTGGACGCCCAGGCGGCCGGGTTCGACGCCGAGTGGGACAGGGGGGAGGCGCTCGCGGCGGCCGAGGGACGGTTCCGGGAGCTGGCCGCGCGGACGGGCGGCGTGCAGAGCGCGCTGGCCCAGGCGGGCGAGCGGTACGGGGCGGTTGCCGTCGACCCGGTCCGCGGCCATGTCGAACAGGCCAAGGACCGGTTGGTGTTCGCGACCGGGCGGCTCAACCAGGCGCGTCAGGGCGCGGATTCCGGCGACGGTGACGGGTACCGGCGGGCGTTGTGCGCGGCCGAGGGTGCCGTGGCGCAGGCGGGCGTGCTGCTGGACGCGGTGACCCGGCTGGTGGCGGAGCTGCGGACGGCGGCGGGGCTGCTGCCGGCCGCCCTGACGGGCGGGGAGGCGGAGCTGGCGGGGTTGCGGGGGACCGCCCTCCCGGCCCGGCTGGCCCATGCCGACGTGGTGCTGGCCGCCGTACGCGGGGAGCTGACGGGGGGGCCGTACGACCCGCTGGACGCCCTGCGCCGGGTGGTGCGGGCGCTGGAGGGGACGGGGGGCGGACGGGCCGGGGTGATCGCGGCGGGGGCGGAGCTGGTGGCGCGCAGCGCGCTGGGGGTGGCGGACGACTTCGTCGAGGTGCACCGCGGGGCGGTGGGGGTGCAGGCACGGGCGCTGCTGGCGGAGGCGGGGTCGGCCGCGCCGGCGGACGCGGACCGGCTGGCGCGGCGGGCGCGGGAGGTGGCCGGACGGGATGTACGGGCGCACGGGAACCCGTTCGCCGGACCGGCCGCGCACGAGAGCGGGCTGGCGGGGGTGGTGCTCGGGGGTGTGCTGCTGGGTGAGGAGGGGGACGGGGGGCCCGTGGTGGCGTTCGGGGGGCCGGAGACGCGGGGGCGGTGGGGGTAGCGCGGGAGGGGGTGGGGGGCGGCGCGTGGTCGGGCGGGTGCGGGTGGGTTGTGGCCGATCGCGCCGCGTCTGACGAACCGGCCGGGACCGACCCCGCTCAGAACAGGCTGAGCAGCGCCTCCGCGGGGTCGGTCAGTCCCGTTTCCCCGTCCGGCAGCGGCAGCTCGAACCACACCGTCTTCCCCCGGGGCGTCCGGCGTGAGCCCCACGCCGCGCTGAGCAGGCCGACCAGTTGCAGTCCGCGCCCGCCCTCGTCGGTGTCCCGCGCCCTGCGGCGCCTCGGCTGGACCAGTCCGGAGTCCCAGACCTCGCACACCAGGGTGCGGTCGAGCAGGAGACGCAGCCGTATCTCGCCCTCGCCGTACCGCAGGGCGTTGGTGACCAGCTCGCTGACCAGGAGCTCCGTCGTGTCGACCAGCGGTTCGAGGTCCCAGCTGAGCAACTGGCCGCGCGCGTACTCCCGGGCGCGTCCCACACTGCGCGGCTCGCGCGGCAGCGTCCAGTCGCCGACCTGCTCGGCGGGCAGCCCCTGTACACGTGCCATGAGCAAGGCGATGTCGTCCTCGCCGTGGTGCGTGTCGAGGGTGTTGAGGACGTGGTCGCAGACGTCCTCCAGGGGCTGTGAGGGGTCGGTGAGGGCGCCGACGAACGCCTGGAGCCCCTCGTCCAGGGGATGGTCGCGGGATTCGACGAGACCGTCGGTGTAGAGCGCGAGGAGGGAGCCCTCGGGGAGGTCCACCTCGACCTCCTCGAACGGCTCGCCGCCGACACCGAGCGGCATGCCGGGCGGGACGTCGAGCATCAGGGCCGTCTCGCCGGGTTCGACCAGTACCGGCGGCAGGTGGCCGGCGTTGGCGAACGTGCAGCGCCTGGTGACGGAGTCGTAGACCGCGTACACGCACGTCGCGAGGTAGACCTCGGACAGGTCGGCGTCGCGGGGCTGGCGGGCCGTGCGGGTGGCCTGCTGGACCCCGCCGGGGGTGCCGAGCCCGCGGGCGATCTCGTCGAGCGCGGACAGCACCTCCGCCGGTTCGAGGTCGAGCAGGGCCAGCGTGCGGACGGCCGTGCGCAGTTCGCCCATCGCGACCGCCGCGCGCAGCCCGCGCCCCATCACGTCGCCCACCACCAGCGCCGTGCGGTGGCCCGGGAGTTCTATGACGTCGAACCAGTCGCCGCCGACCTCGGTCGCCGCGTTGCCGGGCAGGTAGCGGCAGGCGATGTCGAGACCCGAGGCCTCGGGGTCGCCGGGCGGCAGCAGGGACCGTTGCAGTATCAGCGCGCGTTCGTGCTCCCGGCGGTAGAGGCGGGCGTTGTCGATGCAGACCGCGGCGCGGGCGGCCAGTTCGACCGCGAGGTCCCGGTCGCGGTCCCCGAACGGTTCGCTGCCCTTGGTGCGGGCGAACTGGACGAGGCCGACGACCGTGTCGTGGGCGACCATCGGGACGGCGAGCGTGGACTGCACCAGGCCGCCGTCGGAGGCGGGCACGTACTGCGGGCGTGCGGTGCGCAGGGCGTCCGCGCAGGGCGAGTTGAACGGGTAGTGGTGGACCGCGCCGACGGCGACCGGGGCGCCGCCGCCCACGAAGGGCTCGTCGGAGACCGCGCTGGCGAAGGCGACCCGGCGCAACTCCGCGCTGCCGTCGGCCAGTCCCGGCGGGGTCTCGTCGCCGGCCAGCAGCCCCTGGTAGAGGTCGACGGTGGCGAGGTCGCAGAAGCCGGGCACGACCACGTCGAGGAGTTCGCGGGCGGTGGTCTCCAGGTCGAGCGAGTTGCCGATGCGGGCACCGGCCTCGTTGAGGAGGGCGAGGTTGCGCCGGGCGGCGGCGGCCTCGCGGGCCGCGGCGCGGCGGGCGGTGATGTCCAGGCCCAGCCAGGCGATGCCGATGGGACGGCCGGTGCCGCTGTGCACCCGGTAGAGGTTGATGGACCAGTGCCGGCGCTCCTCGGAATCCGGCACGAAGCCCGTGACGTGCATGTCGGTGATGGAGTTGCCGGTCTCCAGGACCCGGCGCAGGGTGGCCGCGACCCGCTCGGCCTCCGCACGGGGCAGGTAGTCGTGGACGCCCTTGCCCCGGTGGTCGTCGGGGGTGCCGCCGAAGATGGAGGAGAACCGCAGGTTGGCGCGGCGGATCCGGAGGTCGGGGTCGATCAGCAGGAAACCGAAAGGAGATTGACCGAATATCGACTGCGAGGCGGCCAGGTCGGTCTCGATGCTGCGCAGGGTGCGGACGTCGACGACGATGCACACGGCCGCGTTCTCGCCCTCGGCCGTACGGGTGGGCATGACGTAGACCTCGGCGAGACCTTCCTCGCCGCGCGCGCCGTCCGGGCCGTCGGGCATCCGGAACGGGACCACTCCGGTCCACTCCCGCCCGTCGAGGATCTCGGCCATCTTCCGCTGGCCGCGCGCGCGGAGGTCGGGGTCTATGAACGCCTCGATGGGATCCATGCCGACGGCCCGCTCGGCGGGGATGCCGAAGATCTGCTCGGCGCGCAGGCTCCACTGGTCGACCAGGCCGCCGGCGCCGATGGAGAACGAGGCGACCTTGATGTAGTCGTAGATCGAGCCGGGTGGGCTGCTCTGCCACATGGCGTCGCCAGGGGCCGCGGCCTCTACCGCGGTCCCCGCCCTCACGCCGTCCGACGGATCCTCGGACTCCGTGGCCTCAGCTGGTATCTCGCTCACGCGAACCGTCCCCTCCAGCTCACCGCGCCCGGCACCGGTCACCGGGTGCGGCTGCCCGCAGTATCCAGCACTACGGCGCCGCCTGACACGGTGTTCACGATCACAGCACGGTCCAGGCGATTTCCGGACCGGTCCGTGACAACACTTCCAGTCTTCTAACCAGGGGACACGCCCTCGAACCACGCTGTGTGGCACCCGTTGCGGGGCCACTCCCGCGAGTGGACGGCACGGCGCCGGGTGTACATCCCGTTCACCCGGTTCACCCGGGTACGGCCAGCTCGAACCAGACCGTCTTGCCGTTGACGCCGGGGCGGGTGCCCCAGCTCCGCGAGGAGCCGGCGACCAGTTGGAGGCCGCGGCCGCTCTCGTCGTCGGGGCTGGCGGCACGTTCCCGCGGGGGGTCGGGGAGCGGGTCGGAGACCTCGACGCGCAGGGTGCCTTCCAGGTCGGCAGGGCGGACGAGGCGGACGCCGATGGGGCCGGTGGCGTGCCGCATCGCGTTGGTGACCAGCTCGCTGACCAGAAGGGCCGTGATGTCGGCGAGGGGGTCGAGACGCCAGCCCCGCAGTTGGTCTCGGACCGCGGTACGGGCGGTGCGCACGGCGCCCGGTTCCGCGGGGAAGGTCCACTCGACGGTGTCACCTTCGGTGTCGATCACACCGATCACTTCCCGTGCAACGTGCCCGCCCATGCCCGGTTTCATGGGGTTAATGGGCACATACCCGGTATCGATGGGGCATTACCGCGTAGAGGGGTGCGCTGTGGTGCGAACGAGGTAAGAGGGGAGGCCGCCGGGCGCCGCTCCCCTTACGGGGCGCTCCAGCTCGCGGCGATTTCTCGTACCGCCGGTATGTCCTGGTCCAGCCAGTTCACCGACCAGATCTGCTCCGGTGTCAGCCAGCGCAGTTCGTCGTGGTCCTGGAGGGGCTCGGGGGCGGGTGAGCCGGGGCGGAGGCGGGTGGTCCAGACACGGAGGACGTACGGGTCCCGCAGCGGCCACTCTCCCGGCACGCGGGCCACGGCCTCGGCCTCCACCCCCAACTCCTCGCTCAGTTCGCGCACCAGGGCGTGCTCGGGGGTCTCGCCGGGCTCCACCTTGCCGCCGGGCAGTTCCCAGCGGCCGGCCAGGTCCGGGGGTGCGCTGCGGCGGGCCGCGAGCAGGCGGCCGGCGTCGAGCAGGGCGGCTCCGACCACCACGATCCGTTCGCTCATGGCCCGGAGCCTACGGGAGGCTCAGTTGCGGATGCCGCCGTCCCCGTTGCCGTTGCCGTGGCCGACGCGTTCGACCCAGTAGAGCTGTTTGTGTCCGCGGTCGTCGAGACTGTCGGCGATCTTCTGCGCCTCGGCCCGGGTCGCGTACCGGCCGACGCGGTAGCGATTGCCGTTGTCGTCCTGCCGTATGACGAGCCAGGGGAGAGAGACCGTGCCTTCCGTCATCGCGCCCCTCCGTATCTCCCAGCTCCCGCCCATCCCCGCCCCGTCAAGGAAACCGCACTCCGCATATGCCCGAGCGTACGCCCAACCTTTACTCAGCGAATACGCCTTTTCACAAAGAGGTACGCAACCAGCCAGAACGGCGGGGGCGCACGATGACGAGTGCGCCCATGGCACGCCTTACCTTTCGGGTCGCGGGCACGCCGGGGACAGCGGGGATCACCTGCGAGAACGGCCGGATTCCGGCGGCGGGCCACGGAAGGGGACCCGCGCCGGGCAGGCGTGAACCACCGCAAGGGTGTGCGCTACTTCACGCAGAGGTGCTCCGCGCGCTACTTCACCGGCAGGTGGTAGGAGGCGCGGTAGCGGTCCGCCGGGACGACGACGTCCGCGGTCTCCACCGGGCGGCCGGAGGCGTAGTACGTCCGCTGGATCACGAGGACCACGTGGCCGGGGACCCCGCCGAGCGTGAGCAGTTCCTCGGCGAGGCCGGGACGGGCGCCGACCTCCTCGGTGACGTTGTCCACGATGACGTCGATGGCGCGCATCCGCTCGACCACGCCCATCCCGCCGAGCGGGCCCTCCTCGGGCAGCATCACGGGGGTGCGGCCGGTGACGGCGAGGGGCTCCCAGGAGGTGGAGAGCATCATCGGCTCACCCGCGTCCCGGAACAGATAGCGGGTGCGCATCACCCGGTCGCCGACCTGGATGCCGAGCCGGTCGGCGATCGCGCTGCCGGCCGCGGCCTGCTCGCTGCTGGACTCCCAGGTGCCGCGCGCCGCCGCGTCGGCCTGCTCCTGCCGGAACGGGGTCGCGCCGCCCGCCGGACGGTACCCGGAGCGGGCCACCCGCCGGGGCACGGGCCGCTCGCGGACATAGGTCCCGGAGCCGGACCGGCCCTCGACCAGCCCCTCGGCCATCAGCACCTTGCGGGCCTCCAGGGCGACGGTGTCCGAGACGCCGTACTCCTCACGGATGCGGGCCTGGGAGGGGAGCCGGGTGTGAGGGGGCAGCGAGCCGTCGACGATCTTCTTGCGGAGATCACCCGCGACACGCAGATACGCCGGCTGCTCACCGAAAGTCACTGGCCGCTCCCATCAGGTTGTACAGACAGCTACAGCGTGGCAACCGTGGGTTGAGCGGTGCAAGCAAAGGCCAGAGAATCACTCGATGTGATGACAAAGGGTTGCGGAAGGCTTTGCGCAGGCACTTTCTCCCCGTTATGACGCCGCTCACACCTCCACGCCGGAGCCGCCCCCTCCGTTCCCCGAGCCGTCGCTCCCACCGCCGCTGCCGTCCTCGTACGCGGGCGGGACGGTGGTGAGCCCCAGAGCATCGCGTACGGTCACCGTGCGGTGCGGGTCGATCAGTTTGTACCCCTTGTCATAGTGCGGGAAGAAGGTGCCGACGTCCGGCGCCCGCGCGGCCTGCGCCCACTCGGCGCGGGCCCTGTCGAGGTCGGCGGCGAGGGCCAGGACCGGCTGTTTCGTCCCTGCGCCCCACCGGTGCGCGCGGAGCATCGCCGTCTGCTTGCCGAGCGCCGTGGCCATGCGGCCCGCCCACGCTTTGTTGCCGGACAGGTCGTCCTCGATGTACTCGGAGTCGGGCGCGGTGTCCAGGGCGGCGTTCAGGACGTGCGCGGCCCTGAGGTAGGCGAGTTGGTCGGCGGAGTAGGCCTCGGGGCCCTGGTGGTACGAGTCGGTGAGCCGGCCGCCGCTGGTGGAGCTGCCGAAGACGCAGACCACGTCCCGGTCCCCGGCGGCCCAACTGTCCTCGCTGGGCGTGAAGTAGTACACGGCGACCTCGTCGGGGACCGCCCAGACGTCCAGGACGTAGGTGTCCTCCAGGCCGTAGCAGCGGTCGTCGGCGGAGTCGCCGATCGCGTCGTCGCCCGGGTAGGCGGTGCCCTTGAGCCGGTAGGTGGCGAAGACCTCGCCGTCGTGCCCCTCGTCGCAGGCGACGGGGGTGACGTCGGTGATCAGGTCGTCGTCGAGCGCGTGGTCCGGGGTGTCGAAGCAGTCGCCCGTGCTCAGCGAGAGGCTGGAGCGGTCGCTCGCGCCCTCCTTGAAGCCCTCCCAGAAGTCGGCCGCGCCGCCCGTGGCCAGCATCAGGACCAGCAGGGCGAGCCCGATCCCGGAGAACACCGAGCCGGTCACCGCCATCGCCCTGCCGCGCTCCCCCCGCCCGCGGATCTGGGCCAGCGCGACCAACCCCAGCACCAGTCCCACCCCCGGCAGGCAGCACAGCAGCCCGAGGACGAGGGAGGCGATGGCGAGACCGTTGACGGGCGCCTGGGCCGGGTGGGGACCGTAGCCCTGGCCCCAGGGCTGGTACGGCGAGGGGTACGGCGGCTGCTGCCCGTACGGCGCCTGCGGGTACTGCGGATACTGCGGCAGGCCCGACTGAGGCGGCTGATACGGCCCTTGTTGCTGGTGGGGGCCGGGGGGCGGAGGTATGGACACCGGTACCGTGCTCCTGAGGGGGCGTCGGCCGCGCGGAAACGGACGGCTGATCTGACGTACGACTGCGCGCATCGTAGGCGCGCCGTGAACGGGGGCGGAATGAGGGTGGGCACGGCGTCCGCGGCGGCCGTGCCGCTTCCGCGCCCGCACCGGCGTTCCCGGCCCGTCCTCGTGGCGGACCGGGCCACGGGTCCCCTGCCCTTCCCCGAGTGTCCCTGGGAGGACGACGAATGAACGACACCGTCAGCGCCGTGAACGCGCTCACCGCACGCTGGGCGCGGCAGACCAGGCAGGGCACCGTCATCTCGGCCGCCGGTGTCTGGCCGCTGCTGGCCTTCCTCGCCGACGGCGCCACGGGACCCGCCCGGGACGAACTGACCCGGGCCGTGGGACTGCAGGCCGACCGGGCGGCGGCCGGCGCGCGGGAGTTACTCGCCGGGCTGGACGCGATGCCCGGCGTGGAGTCGGCCCTGGGGCTGTGGACCGACCGTGCGCTCACGTTGCACGAGCAGTGGGCGGCGGGGCTGCCCGCCGACGCGCACGGGGCGCTCGGGCCCGACGCAGCGGCGTCCCGGGAGGCGCTGGACGCGTGGGCGGCCAAGCGCACCGGTGGGCTGGTCGAGCGGATGCCGGTCCAGTTGCCGGACGGAGCCCGGCTGGTCCTGGCGACCGCGCTGGCGCTGCGCACGGACTGGCAGCACCCGTTCCGGGAGACCGTGCTGCGGCCCGGCTCCGGCCCGTGGCAGGGCCGTACCCTGGCCGGTCTGCACCGCAGCAGCGTCCGCCCGGACCGGATCGGGGTGACCGCCGGCCCGGACGGTCCGGTCACCACGGTCAAGGTGCCCGGCGGCAACGGCCTCGACGTCCATCTCCTGCTCGGCGCGGAGGGGATGGCGCCGGGGCAGGTGCTGGGCACCGGCATCGGCGTCCTGGAACGCGTCCTGCCGGTGACGACCGGCGGCCAGCTGCCCTACGGCCCCGCGGGTCCCGGCGTGGCCGTGGAGCGGCAGCCGTCCCTCACCCCGGACCCGATGCGGCTCGATGTGACGACCGTCGGGTTCGCGGTGCGCGCGGACCACGATCTGCTGCAACTGCACGGCCTGTTCGGGCTGTCCACGGCGGCCGACGCCCGCGAGGGGCACTTCCCCGGGATCAGCGCGGCGCCGCTCGCCATCGGCGCGGCCGGGCAGTCCGCGGTCGCCGAGTTCGGCCCGCTGGGCTTCCGGGCCGCCGCGGTGACGGCCGTGCTGGCGGCGCCGGGCAGCGGCCCGCCGCAGTACCAGTACGAGTCCACCGTGGTCCGGGCCGTCTTCGACCGCCCGTTCGGCTTCCTCGCCGTACACCGCGAGACCCGCCTGGTCCTGGCGGCGGGCTGGATCACGGACCCGGCCCCGGCGGGCTGAACCACCCTGGCCCACCGAGCCGAGAACCCCGGCCCGTGACCGCCGGGGGCCACGGGCGCGACGGCACGCGCGGGTTCAGGCTCCCGGTGCGATGCGGAGCCTGATGGTGCGGGCCTCGGGGCGCAGGGCGAACTCGGGCCACACGTCCGGCCCGCAGGCCCGGGAGCCGAGGCCGTGCTGGACCGCGTCGATGATCAGGTGGCTGGTGGCGGACTCCGGGAGTTCGAAGGGGTGGGCGGCGCGGGCGAGTTGCTGCGGGGTGTGGCGGGCGAGGGTGAAGCCGGGGCGCCGCCCGCGCGGGTCGGGCAGGGCCGTCAGGCGCAGGACGTCGGTGTCGCCGCTGGTCAGCGTCAGGTGCCGCAGCCCGGAGCGGTGGCCGGTCTCCTGGGGGCGCGCGTAGTCGACCGAGAGGTCCGCCACGCCGGCCGTGAAGTGGCCGGTGCGGGCCGCGCGCATGCTGTCGGGGTAGGACTCCAGGGGACCGAGGCCGAACCACCGGGCGCCGTCCACGGGTGCCGTCGCGTCGGGCAGTTCGAAGCGCACCCCGATCCGCGGCCACACCGTGGTCCAGCCGCGCGAGGGTTCGATCTCCACGCGCAGTTCCAGTTCGCCGTCCTCGACCGTCCAGACGGACTCCACGGTGACCGCGAGGGCGGAGTCGGCGGCGGAGACCCGGTCGAGGGTGCGCAGGGCGTCCGTGGCCTGCTCCACGCCGATGCGGCGGGTGGTCAGCCGGTCGAGTCCGTCGCGCCGCCAGAGTTCGGCGCTGGACACCTCGACGAGGCTCGCGTCACTGCCCTCCAGCCGGTCGGCGGTGCCCTCGTCGTTGTCGGTGGGCGCCCGGAACAGTTCCAGCCGCGGGCCGGTCACCGGGCGTCCGGCGAGACGGGTGAGGGAGCCGCCGGTGAACTCGGCGATGCCGAGGGCTAGGGTGCCCTCCCCCGGCCGCCAGCCGGTGCGGGGCCGGGCCGCGGGCACCGGGCGCCGTACCGAGCGGTCCAGTTGGGCGGTGGCGACCTCGTGCCCCTCGGGCGCCCAGGCGGTCTCGGCCGCCAGCACCGCCTCGACCGTCAGCCAGGTCTCGGCGTCCGCCGCGGCCGCGACCGGCGGCAGCGCCACCCGCGCCGACTCGCCCGCCGCGACCACCGGTACCTCCAGGTCCCCCGCGGCCACGGGGTTTCCGTCGTGCTCGACGCGCCAGCGGAAGCGCAGGTCGGAGGTGTCGGCCGAGTGCCGCAGGTTGGTGACGGCGAGTTCGCCGCCGTCGAACGCGAACCGGATCGGCTGCACGACGGCCTTGTACTCGTACAGGCCGGGCGTCGGCACGTCGTCGCTCAGCACCATGCCGTCCATCACGAAGTTGCCGTCGTGCACGACCTCCCCGAAGTCCCCGCCGTACGCGTAGTACGGCGTCCCGTCCGGGGCGGTGGCCGAGATGCCGTGGTCGCGCCACTCCCAGACGAAGCCGCCGTGCAGCCGCGGGTGCCGGTGGACGAGCTCCTCGTACTGGTCGAGGGCGCCGGGGCCGTTGCCCATGGCGTGGGCGTACTCGCAGAGCAGGAAGGGCTTGGTGCGCTGCCGGGCGCCCTGGGCCGGGGTGCAGCCCAGCAGCGGGGCGGTGGAGCCGTCGGTGCCGATCTGCTCGGTCTCCGGCACCGTCGAGTACATCCGGGAGTACACGTCGGTGTAGTCGCCGGTGTAGTCGCCCTCGTAGTGCACGGGACGCTCGGGGTCGCGGGCGTGCACCCAGGCCGACATGGCGGCGAGGTTGGCGCCGGTGCCGGCCTCGTTGCCGAGCGACCAGAGCACGACGCAGGGGTGGTTCTTGTCCCGTTCCACGGTGCGCTCGACGCGGTCCAGGCAGGCGGCGCGCCAGGCCGGGTCGTCGCTGGGGTTGCCGGCCCAGCCGACCTTCTCGAAGCCGTGGGTCTCCAGGTCGCATTCGAGGACGACCCAGAAGCCGAGTTCGTCGGCGAGGTCGAGCAGCCGGGGGTGCGGCGGGTAGTGGCTGGTGCGGATGGCGTTCACGTTGAACCGCTTCATCCGGGCCAGGTCCGCGCGGGCGTGCGCCTCGTCGAAGACCCGGCCGCGCTCGGGGTGGGTCTCGTGCCGGTTCATGCCGTGGAAGACCACCCGGCGGCCGTTGACCAGGAACCGGTCGCCGCGGATCTCGACGGTGCGGAAGCCGACCCGCAGGGCGACGGTCTCGGCGGCCGAGGAGACGGTCGCGTCGTACAGGCGGGGCAGTTCGGCGGACCACGGCTGCACGGCGGCCACCTCGACCGGTGCCACGTCGGCCGCCGTCTCCCAGACCTGCTCGACGCCCAGTTCGGGGATGCGCAGGGTGACCGGGAACGCGCTCGCGCCGGCGGTGATCTCCGCCTCGACGCGGCCGCGCCCGTCGTCGTACCCCGTCCGCAGCCAGACGTCCTCGACGCCGCCGGCCGGGCGGGCCAGCAGGGTGACGTCCCGGAAGATGCCGGGCAGCCACCACTGGTCCTGGTCCTCCAGGTAGCTGGCCGCCGACCACTGGTGCACGCGTACGGCGACGACGTTGTCCCCGGGGCGGACGGCGGACGTCACGTCGAACTCGTGGGCCAGCCGGCTGCCACTGGCGCCGCCGATCTCGACGCCGTTCACCCACACCCGGAACAGCGACTCCACACCGTCGAAGCGCAGCAGGACCCGCTCGGCGTCCCGCCAGTCCTCCGGGAGGTCGAAGTGCCGGCGGTAGTCGCCGGTGGGGTTCTCGTCGGGGACGTGCGGCGGGTCGATGGGGAACGGGAACTGGACGTTGGTGTAGATCGGGCGGCCGTGGGCGCCGTCGCCCTCCAGCACCCAGTGGGCGGGCACCGGGATGCTGTCCCAGCCGCGGTCGTCGAAGTCCTCGGTCGCGAAGTCCTCGGCCACGGCCGCGGTGGGCGACAGCCGGAAGTGCCAGGGGCCGTTCAGCGAGACGGCGGGCGCGTCGGAGTGCAGCCAGGAGCGGGCCGGACGCAGGTCGCCGTGGCAGGGCGCGGGGTCCGACACGTGCGCGGGGAGCGAGGAGCGCAAGAGGTCACAACCTTCTGTTCAGCGGGTGGCAGCCGGTACCGTGAGCGCTCACGGGAGCGGTAACGGGAGGCGTTTGGGAGTGTGGGCTCCGGTGCGCGGGAGTGTCAAGACCGAGGCTCCGGGACACGGCATACTCGGTGTCCCTGCGACGTCCTGCGACGCGGGCGTGTCGGCTGTTTCGTGGAGGTGAGTGATGGCGTCGTCGGGGACCGGCCCCCGCAGGGTGACGATCGACGATGTGGCCGAGGCCGCCGGGGTGTCCCGGCAGACCGTGTCACGGGCGCTCAACGACAAGGGCGAGATCGGCGTCTCCACCAAGCAGCGCGTCCTCGACGCGGCCCTCGCGCTGGGGTACCGGCCGAGCAGGTTCGCCCGGGGGCTGGTGCGGCAGGACACGGTCAGCGTCGGCCTGGTGATCCCGGATCTGCTCAACCCGTTCTTCACGGAGGTCGCCGCCGCCGCGCTGGACGCGGCCCGTGGCCGCGGCTGGCACGTCGTCGTGTACGACACCGGTGACCGCGTCGAGGAGGAGCGGGGCACGCTGGAGGTGATCGCCTCGCAGGTGGACGCGGTCGTGGGCTATCTGAGCCTGCCGGAGGAGGAGATCGCCCGGCTGACCCGGGGGCTGCCCGTCGTCCTCATCGACCGCGCGCACCGCGGCGAACGGTTCAGTTCGATCCGGATCGACGGCGAGGCGGGCGTCCACGCGGCGATCCGGCACCTCACCGGGGCGGGCCACCGGCGCATCGGCATGCTGGACCACATGGAACGGTCCGAACCGAGCGTCCGGCACGAGTGGTTCGACGCCGCGATGGCCGCGTGCGGGCTGGACGCCGGTTCGGTGGCCCGCGCCGACCAGAGCGCGGAGGGCGGGGAGCGGGCGCTCCAGGAACTCCTCGCGGAACACCCCGACGTGACCGCCGTGTTCGTCTTCAACGACATCATCGCCTTCGGGGCGCTGCGGGCCGCCCGCCGCATGGGCCGCGAGGTCCCCGGAGACCTCGCGGTGATCGGCTTCGACGGTCTGCGGCTGGGCGCGCTGGTGGAACCCCCGCTGACCACGGTGGCCCTGGACACCCGCGGCCTCGGGGCACTCGCGGTCGAGCAGACGGCGAGGCTGCTGACCGGGAGCGGTCCCCTGCCGGCCGACGAACTGGTGGTGGGGGCCGAGCTGCGGCTGCGGGGGTCGGGGTAGCGGCGCGGACCGCCGGGCCCCCGGGGCTCGCCCGGCCCGGGGGTTCACCTGGGCCCCGGGGTTCACTCGGGTTCGGTGCCGCGTGCGGCCGGCACGCCCAGGCGGGCCTGTTCCTCCTCGACGATCCGGCGGGCCAGGTCGGCGTCCGACACGTCAATCGCGTCCGGGGTGGCCTCGGCGACCGCGCTGCGGCGCGCGTAGGCGTCGAACAGGCGGGTCTTCCGCTCCAGCATCCGCACCAGGCGTTCGTCCACTCCCCCGGTGGCGAGCAGGCGGTGCACGCGGACCGGTCTGACCTGGCCCATGCGGTGGGCCCTGGCCACCGCCTGGTGCTCAATGGTGGGCTTGATCTGAGGCTCGCAGATGACGACGACGGAGGCGGCCTGGAGGTTGAGGCCGATGCCGGCCGCCTGGATCTGCGCGAGGAGCACGGCGGGGCCCGGGGCGGCGGCGTAGTCGTCGACGGTCTGCTGCCGCCGCGCGGCGGGCACGGCGCCGGTGAGGGGGCCGAAGACATCGGTGCCGTCGGCGAGTGCGCCGGCGAGTGCGTCCCGGACCACCTGCAGCACGTCCTTGAAGTAGGAGAAGACCACGGTCTTCTGCCCGTTCTCGGCGGCCTCCTCGACGATCTCCCGGAGCCGCTCCAGCTTGGCCGACCCCTCGGGGCGCGCGTACGCGGCCCTGCGCATCGCCATGAAGTTCCCGGAGCGCACGGCCTCGCGGTAGGCCTCCTCGTCCGAGGAGCTCAGCTCCTCCCACTCGTCGGTCCGCTGCAGGCTGGGGAGTTCGGTGAGCACGTCCTGCTGGTTGCGCCGCAGATAGACGGGGGCGACGGCCTTGCGGAAGGCGACCGAGCCGGCCAGGGCGTCCCCGTCCTCCAGGGCTTTCGCGATCCCGTCGTCGAGCATCCCGACCAGGTTGCGGAACTCCGCGACCCGGTTCTCCATCGGGGTTCCGGTCATGAACAGGGTGCGCTCGCAGCGATCGGCCCACTGGGCCACCGCCTGGGACCGCTTGGCCTTCGGGTTCTTGACGGTGTGCGCCTCGTCGACCACGAAGAGGCCGACCTCGCCGCCGCCCGGTGCGGGAAATCCGCGCAGGGCGTCGAACGTGGTCACCGCGACCCCGCCGCGCCCCTTCCAGTCGGCGAACGCGTCGTGCCGGTCGGGGCCGTGCAGCAGCAGGACGCGCAGGGCGCTGCGGGCCTCGATCTCCCGGGTCCAGTTGACGAGGACGCTCGCGGGGCACACCACCATGAGGTGGCTCTGCCCCTCGGCGGCCAGGTGGGCCAGCACGGCGATCGCCTGGATGGTCTTGCCGAGGCCCATCTCGTCACCGAGGACCACCTTGCGCTGCGCGAGGGCGAACCGCGCTCCGAAGGCCTGGTAGCCACGCAGGGAGACCCGCCGGTACGCGTCGTCGAGGTGCTGGGTCCGTACCCGCTCGGCGATCTCGTCCGGCAGGAAACCCTCGGCGGCCGCGATGTCGGGGGCCGGTCCGGAGATCTCGGCGAGCAGGCTGTAGTAGTCGGCCGAGCGGAGTTCGAAATCCGTCCAGGCGGCGAGGTCGGACGACGGCCCGCGGAGCAGGTCGACCGAGGCCTGGGCGAACAGTTCGGGCAGTTCCGCCCGCTCCGCCTCGTCCAGCAGGGAACGGATCTCCGTCACCGCCGCCAGCGCCCGGGCCTTCTTCTCCCGGCCGGCCAGGAGCATCCGGAACCGACCGGCCGTGGGCTCGGCGGCGGCCTGCAGCAGGCCCAGCCGCTCGGCCAGGGCGGCCGCCCGGTCGACGGCGCGCCGCGCCTGAGGCCCCGCCTCCACCAGCACGTGCAGAGCCCTGACGAGCGCGGTGGTGCCGGGGTCCGGCCGGTCCACGTCGATGTGGACGGCCACGGTCTCGTGGACGGCGTCGCGGAGCCTGCGGGCCGCGGCGAGCATCTGGTCGACGGTGCGCTGCCCCACCCCGGGGATCTGCCGCAGCCGGTAGGAGCCCGCGTCGAGCACGTCGCCAACCGTGCGCAGCCCGCTCCGCTCCACGCCGCCCAGCCGCAGCCGCCCTTCGGTGACGTCCTGCAGCCGGGTGACCGGGATGGCGTCGAGTTCCCGTCGTACCGCGGCGTCGTGGATCGGGGTCAGTGCGGCCCGTACCGCCGCCACGGCCCCGTCGTGGTCCGCGACCACGTTCCGGGCCGCCTCGCACAGCCGCGTCCCCCTCGCGACCGCTTCCCGCTCGCCCCGCCCCACGTGCCCCGCCCCTCACTCGCCCTCCCCGCATCCTCCCACCGTCCCCGGATCCCCCGTGCTCCAGCGCACGGCCGGTACTCAGGGGCGGCCCGCGGCCGGGGGCCTCAGCTCGTCGCCGCGGGCCCGCAGGCGCGGCGTGCGCGGCGGTCGCGGCGGTCGCGGCGGTCGCGGCGGTCGCGGCAACGGGTCGCCAGCCAGAGGACGTTGACCCCGCCCAGGGTGAGCAGCACCGCCGCCGAGTCGGCGTTGCGCGCGAGGCCGTGGGCCGGCCCGAGCCCCTGGGCCGCGCGGACCAGCAGGGTCACGTCGGCGGGGAGGGTGACGGCGGCCATGAACGCCACGCAGGCAGCTGTGCCCGTCACCAGGACGACGCTGTAGAGGCGCACGGCCCGGCGCTCGTGCGGAGGCAACCGGACGCTCGGATCGGCACCGGCGGGGCGGCGCCGCGACCGCACCGCCCGCCGGTACCGGTGACGCGCGTAGGCGAGGCCGTCGCCGTACAGGTT
This sequence comes from Streptomyces sp. NPDC007162, assembly GCF_040634175.1. Lineage (NCBI taxonomy): Bacteria > Bacillati > Actinomycetota > Actinomycetes > Kitasatosporales > Streptomycetaceae > Streptomyces > Streptomyces sp. NPDC007162. The sequence goes on along the minus strand of NZ_JBEYFC010000038.1, from coordinate 4,413 downwards.
CCGGCAGCCGGTGAGGTCCTGGAGGACGAAGTAGAGGTCGGTGCGGGTGAACACCATGAGCTGGAAGGGCAGAGGCATCAGGGCGATCACCAGGGCGGCGGCCGCCAAGCGGTGGCCCGTCGCGGCGGGGTCCGTGCAGGCGAGGGTCAGGACCAGGGCTGACGCGACGGACAGGTTGACGGCGATGCCGGCCAGGTAGGACGTCAGCCGGTGGCGGCGGGGCGCCAGTTCGATGCCGCTGATGTCGGTCTGCATGACGAGGAACTGCAACCGGGTACCCAGCCGCATCCTGCCCGGCACTCCCGCAGCGCGGGCGGTCACCAGGTGCGCCAGTTCATGGGCGAACAACAGCGTCCAGCCGGCCGCCGCCCAGGTCAGCAGGACCACGCTGCCGTGCGGGCTCCACAGCAGGTCGCGGTAGCCCGGCAGCAGCCCGGGACGGCGGACCAGGACGACGAGGGCGGCCAGCAGCAGCACCCCGGCGAGCACGGGGAGCGCGGGGTGCAGGGCGTGGCGGACGTGCTGGGGTCGCAGCCATGGCAGGGACGCCGGTGGCGGTTCGGCGTCCGGGACCGGGCGGTCCCCGATCCGGGCCACGAACCCCAGAGCGGTCAGGTCGCCGACGAAGTCCGCGATGTCGAGTTCGTCGCCGGTCTCGTCGCGCAGGACCTCCGCCGTGCGGGCCACGCTCAGTCCCTCGCCGAGGAGTTCCAGCGCCCGCGCCCCGGCCGCCGGCAGAGCGACGAAGGTCCGGGTGGCCATACGGCCCACGATCCACTCGTCCCCGTCACGTCGCACTCCGAGGTCGTGCAGCAGAACACGGGTCGACGGTCCGATCCGAGTGGGCCCCTGCGCCGCGGTGTCGTTCACGCCGACTCCCGCGGCCCGGGGCCCACCGGCTCGGTTCCGACCACCGGTTCGGTGCGCACCGCCGGTCCAGGGTGCACCACCCGTCCGGGGTGCACCGCCGGTCCCCCAGTGCCCGCCGATTCCGAGTCCGCAGCCGAGCCCACCTCGGAATTCGTCTCCGGTCTCGGGTCCTCCCCCGTACCCGCGCCGCAGGCCGGGCAGTCCGGTCGGCGGGGGAAGCGTTGCATGAGGGGGTCGCCGGGCAGCATGAGGTTGAGGCCGAAGCGGTATCCGGGGTCGATGTGCGGGATCCCGCACAGCAGGACGAGCGCGGCGTGGGCGAGCAGGCTGCCCGACAGTCCCGCGGTCACGGCGTTGACAGGGTTCCACGGCATACGGGGCGAGGCGACCTCCTCGTCCTGGCCGGGTGCGAGCCGCAGGTCCCGGCGCTCCGCCTCGGCCGTGCGCAGGCACTCCCAGCACGCACCCCGGCCGGGGGCGAAGACCCCGACGCTCACCAGCGGACCACGATAACCGGCCTCCGCCCACGGCGTACCGGAGGCCAGACAGACCTGGTTGGTCCATCTGCGGATCGCGGCCGGGCGGTCGGCGGCGAGCAGCAGGACATCGTACTCCGACGTGCCGCCGGGGCCGCCGGCCAGCAGGTCCTCCAGGTCGGCCGGCCCGCGTACCTCGCGGCGCACACCGGTCACCGTCGTGTCCGAGTTCAGGGCGTGCAACGCGGTCAGCGCCGCGTCGATCTTGGGCGTACCGAGGTCGCGCTCGCGGAAGAGCGTCTGCCGGTTGAGGTTGGACAGTTCGACGACGTCCGGTTCGACGCAGTGCAGCCGTCCCACGCCGGAGGCCACCAGGTCCCGTGCGGTGGTCCCGCCGGTCCCGCCGACACCGATCAGCAGGACCCGGGCGCGGCGCAGCCGTAGCTGCGGCTCCCAGGCGCTCTGCCGCGGCCGGAGGTCCATCCAGCGCAGCAGGGTCATCCCCCTGCCGTACCGCTCGCGTTCCCGGTCGGACAGTTCCTCCGACGGCGCGGCACCGGCGTCCTCCACGTAGCCGGCCGAGGTCAGGTCCGCGATCGCCTGGACGATGTCCGGGCCGGGCAGCGAGAGTTCCGGGTGACGGCCGGACACCTCGGCGACGATGTCCGCGGGGCTGCGCGTACCGTCCATGGCCCCGACCAGGGTCCACACCCAGCCGTCGGGGTCCCGCACCTCCGCCCCGATGCCGTGTACGACGCTGCCGATCCGCACATGTCCGTCGACCGTCCGGTAGGCCCGGTGCTCCGGCTTGATCCGAGGCCGCCGCATCGCCGGCACCGTCATCTTCGCGCCATTCTCGTCAGCCCCAACTCCCCAATGCTCAACGGACATTGACAAGGGTCACGTGTCGACCGAACGCTGGCAAGAGCACACCGACCACGGCACGCCGCAGTCGGCGACGGGAGGAGACGGCATGACGAACAAGATCGAGATCCGGCCGCTCGACAAGAAGGAGACCACCGGCGACAGCGGGGGCAACGGCGGCTCCTGACCTGATCCGGACGCGGACGATGGACCGTTATCCCACGGTCGCCGAAGTCGAGGACGCGGCGCGGCGGCTGGCCTCCCGATCCGCCGGAGCCGTCCGGCTGCGCCGGATCGGGACGTCCCGCGAGGGCCGCCCGATCCTGATGCTGTCCGTGGGACACGGGCCGCGCCACGTCCTGGTGGTGGCCCGGCCGCACCCCGACGAGCCGGTCGGCGGTGCGACCGCGATCGCCCTGGCGGAGCAGGTGGCGCACGGCGACCGGTCGTCCCCCGCGACCGATCCCGCCGTGGTCACCTGGGACATCGTTCTGTGCCTGGACCCGGACGGCGCCGCGCTGAGCCGGGGCATCGAGGAGGCGACGGCCGGGCCCCGCCACACGCTGCACGACTACTTCCGCGCCGCCTACCGTCCCGTCGCGGCGGAACAGCCGGAGTGGGCGCCCCTCGAAGGTGGGCAACTCCCCGAGAGCCAGGCGCTGTTCCGGGTGATCGACGAACTGCGGCCGTTCCTCCAGTGCTCCCTGCACGGCGTCGAGGCGGGCGGCAGCTGGGTCCAGTCGACCCGCGACCTCCCCGGACTCGCCGTGCCCTTCATGACGTCCGCCGCGGAACTCGGCGTCCCGGTCCAGCGCGGTACGTTCGACGCCCTGTACTGGGAGAACCCCGCCCCCGGGATCTACGTCCTGCCACCGCCGGACAGCACCGGCCGGCTGGCCGCCGGGTCCGAGAACATCGGGCTGTCCACCTGGTGCGCACCTCAGCGGTACGGGGGCGCCACGGCGATCGTCGAAGTGCCCATGTGGGCGACCGACCTGGCCGGCGACCCGTCCCCGCACCCGGACGCCGCCCGCGCACTGCACGACCTGGCCGTGCTGGTACGGGACGGCGGACAGCAGGTGACGGCCGTACTCGACAAGGCGCGCGGGTTCCTGCCGACGGCGCGGGAGGACCCGTCCCGGCGTGTGCTGGAGTGGATGGCCGGCGGCCTCTACGACCTGGTCGCCGAGTCCTGGGAACCGCTGGCCCGGCAGGCGGCCGACGCGACCCGCCCCGGTGGTCCACGCCGGTTGACGACGGCCCAGGTCTGCGCCCTCGACATCGTGGCCCGCCGCCAACCCCTGCGCGCCGCAGGCCTGTTGGCACGGCTGCTGGAGGCGGCGGGCGACCCCGCGGCTGCCGCACTCCACCGCGACCTCGCCGAACTGTCCACCGCGTGGTGCGCGGACTTCGAAGAGGCCCTGCGCCTGCGCCGGGTGCCGGTGCGCCGGCAGGTGGAACTCCAGACACGCACGGTCGTGGCAGCCGCGGAGAGCGCGCTGACGACCCTGGGGTGACTCCCGTGCCCGGTGCGACGCCGAGTGGACGGCGGACGCCGGAGGACGGAAAGCCGGGCGGACGGAGGCCGGGACAGGAACACCTGTCCCAGGCCACCGGCGCCGAGCCGTGCCCCGTGGTCAGGTTCGGGTGCCGGGGACGACGAGGCCGGTTTCGTAGCCGATGATGACCAGTTGGGCCCGGTCTCGGGCGCCGAGGCGGCTCATGATGCGGCTGACGTGCGTCTTCGCGGTGAGCGGGCTCAGATGCAGGGCGTGGGCGATCTCCGTGTTGTTCAGGCCCCGGGCCACCAGGGTGAGGACCTCGCGCTCACGGGAGGACAGGGCGGCGAGGCGTTCCGCGTCGAGGCGGCCGTCCGGTGGCGGGGCCGCCTGGGGCAGACGCAGGATGCGGCCGATGACACGGGCGGTGGGCCCCGGGGAGAGCAGCGCGTCACCGGCGGCCACCGTGCGCACGCCCCGCAGCAGGTCGGCCGGGAGGGTGTCCTTGACCATGAACCCGCTGGCCCCGGCCCGCAGCGCCGCCATGATGTGCTCGTCGCTGTCGTAGGTGGTCAGCACCAGCACCCGGACGCCCGCCATGTCCTCGTCGGCGGCGATCAGGCGGGTCCCCTCGATGCCGTCCGTCTCGGGCATGCGGATGTCCATGACGACCACGTCCGCGCGTGCGCTGCGCGCCAGTTCGT
>NZ_JBEYFC010000037.1:0-31853 GCF_040634175.1 Streptomyces sp. NPDC007162 | reverse complement strand
TCTCGACAGGCTCCACGGTCTCCAACTCCACGGCGGTGTCAGTCACTTGACGTCTCTCCCATGATCGTCGGATCCGCCGTTAGATTTACACTCCCTCCCAGCGCAGGCCGACCCCCGGGGCCACTTGAAGACGTCCAGGAGGCACAGGATCTTCATCTACTGGGGCCGCTGGAAGACGTCACGCCGGGGCCACTGGACAACGTCACAGCCAATGCTGGTCTTGATCCGGTTGAAGCTGACCTGCAGCGGCAGGACTTCCTCCGGCCCCGGTGCACCGTTACTCCCAGGCTGTGGATCGGCCAGCAGCGGACGGCGCCGATCGGCGGCCCAGGCGCTGGGCAGGATCGGGGTTCCCCGCAGGGAGTGTTCGAAGGGCGCGCAGTGGTCGTCGGCGACCCCCAGCCCGGCTCCGTGTCCGTTGCGCCACACGCACCACAGCAGCGGCGATGGTGAGCCGCGCAGCCGGCGGCTGCGGGCGGTCAGCTCCAGCAGCAGGAGGTAGAACCCGCCGGGAGTGTGCAGTTCCCGGCCAGGGGCGCCGATCTCCCAGGTGACGGTCTCCGACCAGCGGCTCGCTCCCCGCCGGCGCTTGACGATGACCACCTCGACCGCCCGGTCGTCCAGCATCCGGTGCGCCACGGGCAGTTCCTTGACCGTCTCACCGTTGCGTTCGGACAGCGCGGCCGAGAGCAGCAACAGCGGAGGAAGGTCCCGCAGCGTCAGGAACAGACGGCCGGCCAAAGCAAGGCGTTCGGGAGCGAACGGGTTAGGGCGGGCACCGGGCGGTGTGGGGACCTGGCCGGTGGCAGCCATCTGCTCCAGCATCCGGCCCAGGGCGCGGTCCTCCTCCTCCAGGGCCTGCGGGTCCCTCTGGTAGCGGCGCAGTAAGTCCTCCCCGGTCCGGATACGGTCGCGGATTCTGCTGGCGTCCGCCCGCAGGGCAGCCATCAGCCGGGCCAGTTCACCGTCGGAGTATCCGCTCGTCAGCCGCTTGGTGCCAGCCGTCTCCGGTGGGGCGGCGGTGCCCGTGGCTGCCATCGGCGTCCGGGGCGCGGGCAGACGTCGCCGAAGGTGGTCGATCACCTGCGGTGCGACCTGCTCGCACAGACCGGGCCGGGTGAACAGCAGCCGGGCCCGGGTGAGGTCCTGGCGCGCGGTGGCCGGCGAGGTCGCCATCCGGTGAGCGTGGAAGGCCGTCACATGCTCGGGCGTGAGCTCGCCCGGCACCGTGGGCGGATTAGGCAGCGAGCCGAGAAACCGCATCAGGCGGACCAGGGACCCCCAGCCGGTCCGCGCCGCGGCGTGGGTACGCAGCCCTCCGGCCGGACCGGTCCGCTCGGCGAACGCGGCGGCCAGGGCCTGGTGCCAGCCCGGCAGCGGCAGCCGGGAGACGTCGAAGATGGCGCGGCGGCCGTCGTCCCCGTGGAAGGCCACCACCAGCGTGCCGTCCGCCCCTTGCTGCCCGGGTGCGGCGGGTGCGTAGGCGCCATGGGGCAGCGCTGCCGGACGGCCCGGCCCGGTGCTGCCCCGCCCCCGCCGGCTCACCTGCTCACTCCGCCCGCGCTGGCCGGGGCGCGCAGGTCGTCGCCGAGCCGCTGCAGCGGGGTATCGCGCGGGTCCTCCCAGGTATCGGGCACCAGCGCCATGCGGGTTTCCATCTCCAGCTCCTGCAGGGCGTGCAGATACACGGTCGTCGTCACCACGGAGCGGTGGCCCAGCCGGCGGCGCACCCAGTCCAGCGGGTCGCCGAAGATCCGCGTGTAGTGGCCGCGCTGGCCTTCGTTGAGCTCGCCGAGGGCTGCGATGTGGCCGCGCTGCAGTTGTTCCAGGGTTACTACGGCGAAGCTGTGCCGCAGCAGATGGGCATGACAGGACAACGCGACCCCGCGGGCCTGGCAGCGCTTGTTGGCATCGGAGAAGACGCTCTTCCACGTCGACACCGTCAGCGGCTGCCCGTTCTCACCGAGCCAGAACAGCGCCGGTTCCAGGCCGTCCTCACCATCCACCAGCAGCCGGCGTCGTTCCCCCGCCGTGAGCTCGGCCAGGTTCACCATGCGGCGGATGCTGCTTCCGGTGCCCCGGGCCAGCTGCGGCCGCGACGGGTCGTCGATGACCAGCGGACGGCGCCAGCGGCGGTAGACGCCGGCCGCGCGGGCGTCCTCGACCACTTCCGCCCGATCCAGCTCCGCATAGGCAGCCAGCTCGCCCACCACACTGTGCGGGACATAGATCCAGCGGGCGGAGAAGTACTTCGCGATCGCCCCCGGCAGCCAGAAACGCTGATAGCCGCCCGCCCCCGGCCCGGTGGGCATCTCCAGCCTCGTCAGGTGGGCCTGCTCGGACAGCCGCATGCCCGTACGCACCATCAGGTCGGCGTACGCCGCATTCCGCGCCGCCCAGCGCCCCCGAAACCGCCGCGACGGCAGTCCGTCGGGCCCGTACCCCCGCAGTCCCACGTCCCGCCACAGCCGGTATGACGCCGGTGGCAGCCACTCGATGCGCTCACCGTCCCGGTCATGGGCATAAGTCGCCGGAACCGTTGCCGGAACGCGGGCGGCAGACGGCACGCCCCAGGGCGCGGCCCTGGACAGCCGGTGCGGGATGGGCACCGCGCCTATCTGCCCCTGCCGGACGGCCCAGACGTAGAACTGGTTGATGTGGGAGACGTCCTGGCTCCACGTGCCGCCCGACACCCGTGGCCCGGCCGCGTCCCGTCGACGCCACTGGTGATATGCCAGGTGATCAGCTTCGGTGACTTCCCGCCACCCCCGCCCGCCCCGCGCCCGGTACACGAATGTCAAGAACCTGGCCAAGGCCCGGGCCCGGTTGGCGTTGCTGTTCCATGGCGCGACCGCCAACTGTGGCCGCTGGAAGTAGGAGTTCAGCGCCACGTCGTACTCCCACCGCGGAGACAGCAAGAACGGCAGCCCGTCCGGCAGGCCCGCCTCGTCCAGCCACACGCCCAGGTCGCCTGGCAGTCCTCGTAGCTCTGACGCGACAGTTTCCGGCTGCACGACATCCCTCGAAGTGAAGTGCACAGTCCATGTCGGCTCACGCATCCTGGCGCTCCTCTCGGTGGGAACACGGCCTACTCGCAGAACTGACGATCGCTTGTGCACGGCCGGTCAGTGACCGCTGTACGAGCCAAGCCGGGCGCGGCTCCTTCACCGGCAAAATCGGCGAACGCGTCCTCAGGAAGGAGTGGATGCCTCAGGATGGACGATTGCGCTTGGCAAGCGGGATAGTCCGGAGGCTGCCCCTACCGACTGACTGCCGCCTGTACGGGACACCTCGCCCAGCAGACCAGCCAGCCGGACCATTGCAGGATCCAGCAGCGCGTCGACGACGGCCGCCACCTCGGGGAAGATGACCGCGTCGCATCCCACGATCCGCCACCGTTCCAGATCACCACTGGCATCCCCGCCTGCGGCCTGGTGCAGGCGCTGCGGCCAGATCGTCTCCTGCTCGCCCTGGAGGGCCTGCTCCCACCACCGGGCCGCCACCGCCTGCGCCAGCGCGAACACCCGCTCCGGCTCGGCCCCGGCCCGTACCGCCCGCCGCGCCACCGAGGCCCACCGCTGCTGCGCCGCGGTCACCTCCGGCACACCGCGCAGGTCAAGGTGCTCGAGGGGCTGGTCGGCGTCCGCGTCCAGCAGCCACCGCCGGTGCCGGACACACACCCGCTTCCATCGCGGCACGTATCGCGTCACCCGTACGGCCGTCCCCGTACGCCGGGCCGCGTACAGGCGGCAGCCGAAGGCGACCGGCCCGGCGACCGCGCCGCCGGTCCGCATGCCGCCGCCGGCACCCCTTCCGGACGACAGCTTGGAGTCCTCCTGTCTCCAGGACGGCAATGCCCGCGCCAGGACGTCTTCTCCGACGCTGCACAGGCTTGCCAGGAACTGCCGTCCGGGCGTGTTCAGCAGCACCTCGGCGTCGGCCCGCGCGCCCCCGCCGTCGTGCCCAGGCGGGTGGTTGCGCCACTGCCAGTACGACCGCAACGCCTTCGCTTCCATCCCATAGCGGCCTGCGATGCGGCAGATCAGCGATGAGGCCGTCTCCCTCGGTGTCCCCGTCCCGGGCGGGTGTTTTCGCCATGGATGCCCAGCGGAATCCAGGCAAGCCGGTTCCCCGAGAACGGCCGCCTGGCGCCGTGAGGGAATGACCTGCGCCATCATCGCCTGCTTTCCATGCAATTCGTACGCCATTCGTACGGTAAATGTGCGCAATCTGTACGGTTAATGGGCTAGGGTAGGGCAAAGGAGGTGTGCTGTGTCCGAGCTGTTCGACGCAGTCGACGCGCTGGTCGCGTCCCGGGCCGCGCTGCCGCCGCCGGCGGAGCGCAAGCGGCTGCGCGCCGCGCACGGCCTGACGATTGACGAGGTGGCCGGCGCGCTGAAGGTGCGGCGGGCCACGGTGTCCGGCTGGGAGTCCGGCAAGACCGAGCCGCGCCCGCCGGAGCGCGATGCCTACGCCCGGCTGTTGGACCAGCTCGCGGAGCTCTACCCGGCGCCCTCAGCGCCGGAGAAAACGCACGACCCGGCGGCGTCGGCCTTCACCGTCGCGCCCGCCCCTGCTGAAGCCCGGACCCCGGCTGTCGAGGCCACGGACACGACTGCAGCCGAGAACACCCCGACCGGCCCCGCCCACGTCGCCGCTGCCCCGGAGGCCGCCACGCGTCCGGCGTGCACCGCCAGGCCGTCGTCGACGTCGCACCGCCCGGGTGCGCGCAAGGCGGCCCCTGCCGGAGCTCCGGCAGGGGGCACCGGCCCGCGGTTTGAAAACGGTCCGCTGGCGGTCGTGAACGTCGACGCCGACGGGCAGGTGCTGGCGTACTGTCCCGGCGGTCTGGTCCTGGACGTGGCCGCCAAGTCTCTCCCGGCCCTGGTGGAGTGGACGCTGCGCGAGGCGAAGCTCGGGGCGCCGAAGCTGTCCGGGCCGGGCAAGGACGCCGACCCGCTGCTCGTGCTTACCGAGGCCGCGCTGGAGCGCTACGGACTCCCGGTCGCTCTCACGGATGAGGAGCGGCTCGCCGGGCGGATCCCGGACGGCCACAAAGTCATCAAGCAACTGAGCCGCGCCGAGTGGAAACTGACCAAGCGCGGGTTCGGTCCGTGGGCACGGATCTACCGCCCCGCACAGGGCTCGGAGCGGGCCTGCGTGCAGCTGTGCATCCCGTCCTGGCACGCGCTCGACTCCCGCCACTGGGGCCACGCCGCGCAGCTTCCGCCGGCAGAGCTCGCCCGGCTGCTGGGTGTGTACGCCTCAAGGGTGATGACGCCGCGCGGATCGACTGCCGTGACCGGCCTGGAGCTGATGACCGCGCTGCACCCGCCGACCCGCGCCTCCGATCCCGACGCCGACGGCAAACGCCACTCCGAGCACAACCCCGGCTCACTGGGCAAGGACCCGGTGGACTGCGCACCGTGTGAGGCCCCCGACGGGCACCCGCTCCTGGCCCACCTGCCGCGCTTCCACTGTGACTTCTCATCTCGATGTCACCAATAGCTCTCATCTCGATGTCATGCATCTTTGCTGGTCAGAGCGCATAAGTAGGGGCATTGAGTGAGAAGCCTTAGTGACACCATGTGAGAATCTCCAGCGCACTGAAATGAGAAGGCCATAGGGAGTGGCCCTCTGACCTGCAGCTCTTTTCTTTGCTCTTCTGGATGAGAGCTGTGGGCGATGCCCGATGTCCTGTCTCTGCGATGTGTAGGCATTCCCGCTCCTCTGTAGGCATGTACGGCAGGGTCCCGGTCATGTGTAGGCGGGTTCTGGAGAGTTCCGGTCTTGTGTGGGTACGGCGGTCTTGGCGCAACGCAGATCGAAGCCCTCTTGGACCCGCCCCATGAACGCAGCGACGGAGCACCGTCCTCGGCTGGTCACGCAGCCTCCGACCGAGTGGGAGAACATCAGGCGGGGCCAACTGGAACTCTTGGTTGACCTTCACCTTGGGGGAGCCCACAGCATCAGTGGGGCCAGGCGACGTGCCTGGCATGAGGAGGAACGAGCATGGAGCTGCTGACCATCGGGACGTTCGCGAAGGCGTCTCGGCTGTCGCCGAAGGCGCTGCGTCTTTACGACGAGCTCGGCCTGCTGACTCCCGCTCGCGTCGACCCGGTCACCGGCTACCGCCTCTACGCACCGGAGCAACTGGATCAGGCGCGGCTGGTTGCCTGGCTCCGACGGCTGGGGATGCCTCTCGCCCGCATCCAACAGGTCTGCACGCTGGAGGCAGGTCCGGCAGCCGAAGAGATCCGCGCGTTCTGGGCCCAGGTCGAAGTCGACACCGCCGCACGGCGGGACTTGGCCACCTTCCTCATCGACCACCTCTCCTGGAAGGACCCTGCCATGTCCCCGACCGCCAAGCCCTTGGGCATCCGTTACGCAGCCCTTTCCGACACCGGCCTTGTCCGCGAGAGCAACCAGGACACCGCCTACGCAGGGTCCCGCCTGCTCGCCGTCGCCGACGGCTTCGGCAGCGGAGGTGCCCCCGCAAGCACCGCCGCTGTCGACGCGCTCAAGAGCCTCGAAACCGACAGCATCCCGGTCGGCAATCTCCTCAACGTACTCGAAGACGCAATCGACCAGGCCAAGCAGGCCGTGCACGGCGTCTCCGGACTCGGCCCTTCTTCCGAGGACGCCGGCACCACACTCACCGCGATGCTCTGGACCGGCTCGCAGCTGGCCCTAGTCCACATCGGCGACTCCCGCGTCTACCTCCTGCGAGACGGAGAGCTGTTCCAGATCACTCACGACCACACCATGGTGCAGTCAATGGTCGACGAAGGGCGCCTCAGCCCGGAAGAAGCCGCTTCCCACCCTCAGCGGTCCCTGCTGATACGTGCCCTAGGCCAAGGAGCCGACTCCACACCCGACATGCGCTTGCACGACGCCCAGCAGGGAGACCGCTACCTGCTCTGCTCAGACGGCCTGTCCACCGTCGTGTCGACCGAAGAAATCCACCGAGTGCTCTCCGACATCAGCGAGCCCGAGCAGGCAGTCCGCGAACTCATCGCCCTCGCCAACGGCTCCGGCGGCCCCGACAACGTCAGCTGCGTGGTCGCCGACGTCACGGAGCTCCAGCAGTAGGAGCGAGCGGCATGCACTTCGAGTTGCACCAGGCCCGCTCCCACGAACTCATCCGCGAGGTGGACGAATACCGACTCGCCCAGCACGTCAGGAAAGCCAAATCGGTCCCTCGAACCATGCCGACCAATAGACAGCGCCCGACTCCACGGCGCCTGCTGGTTTGGCTCCGCGGGTGAACCATCACGCTGCCTACGGTTGGGCGGGACACCGGCCACCATTTTGTCCCGCACAACCGTAGGCACCGCAGGCCAGAGCCGCGACTTATCCACACTTACCTGGGACAGGACACCCGAAGCTCACCTTGGCGCGAGTGAGGGTCGCAACATGCCTCATTGGTGGGGGAGGCGACATGCCCGCCGACCACAACGTGTTCACCGTGGATTGACCGCGCGTGGGTTGGGAAGACCTCGTCCTCGTCGTCATCGTGATCCAGAAGAACAGGCCCCATGCGTATGGGGAAGACACCAGCGAGTGGATCACGCGGTTCATCACCTGGGACAGACGCCACGCGTGTGGGGAAGACTCGTCCGCCTGCGGCTGGTAGCCGATCACGCCGGACAGACCCCCATGCGTGCGGGGAAGACCGTAGGAATCAGATCGGTTCCTGGGCACGGTCGGACAGACCCCCACGCCTGTGGGGAAGACACTGTTCGGACCAAGCAGGACGGCGGCCGCGGGGACAGGCCCCCACGCGTGTGGGGAAGACTCGTCCGCCTGCGGCTGGTAGCCGATCACGCCGGACAGACCCCCATGCGTGCGGGGAAGACCGTAGGAATCAGATCGGTTCCTGGGCACGGTCGGACAGACCCCCACGCCTGTGGGGAAGACACTGTTCGGACCAAGCAGGACGGCGGCCGCGGGGACAGGCCCCCACGCGTGTGGGGAAGACGAGGCGGACGCGATCGCCGGCCGGGTCGAGGAGGACAGACCCACACGCGTGTGGGGAAGACGATCAAGGCTGCGGCTGCGATGCCGTTGGCCAGGACAGACCCCCACGCGTGTGGGGAAGACCCTCGTTTACCTGCGATTCCGGTGATCAGCAGGGCATGTTTTGCGTACTTTACATGAGCTGGCGGTGCTGGTGAGTTGCCTGGCGGTGGTTGTCTCTGGCAGTTCGACCTGAACTGCCCGGTCGGCAGGTGGATTTGGGTTTACCGGTATCGCGGTGACTGTGCTTATCTGCGGGTTTCCTTCGTTGGGTGCGGGTTGGGTGCGGACGGATCCTGCGGTGAGAAGGCCGTTTCCGGTGATGCTGCTGACGTGGTCCCGCAGCCCTGTGCACGGGCGGGTGCGTAGATGATCGGGGGACCGGGACAGGCGGCGGCGAAGAGGCGGCTGATAGCTCACCGGGCCGTGGCGTTCCGGGCGCGCGCCGCCTATTTGACGCGGGACCCGGATCATCCGACAATATCGAACACGAATTCGACATGTGGGCTGGTATGGCGCCTGGACGCCGTACCGGGGCGGGGGGAGACTGCAGGGCATGGGAAAGGGTTCACACAGCGCCGCTCCGAACGCCATCGGCTACCAGCATCAGACCTGGTGGGCGCTGGTCGAACTCCTGCACACCGGTGCCAGCAGACCGGACGCCGCGCTCACGCTGGAGCTGTACGACGACGTGGCCTGGGAACGCCAGGGCTCGGCCACCGAACTGCTGCAGGTCAAGCACCACATCGGGCAGCACCGGACGCTCACCGACACCGCAACGGATCTGTGGCGCACCCTGAAGGTGTGGATGGATGAAGCCGCGCCGTCCGACGCCGACGGCCCTGCGCTCGCCCTGGTGACGACCGAGACCGCGGGCGATGCCACGGCGGTCGCGGCGCTGCGCCCGCACAGCCGCAACGAGGCCGAGGCCCTGCGCCTGCTGGAACACGTCGCGCGCACGGCGCAGTCGAAACAGACCAAAGAGGCACGCGAGCAGTTCCTCGGACTCGGCAACGCGGCACGGCTGACGTTCGTCTCCCGGATCAGGGTGATCGACCGCTCGCCGCACATCCAGGACATCGCCGGCCAGGTCAGGGAGCGTCTGCACTGGGCGCTGCCGCTCGGGCACGAGGACCTCTTCCTGTCCATGGTATGGCGCTGGTGGGACGAGACGGCGCTCGCCTTGCTGCAGGGCAGGCAGCGCAGCGTCGACGTCGGTGACGCGCAGGCGGCGATCGCCGACATCCGGGACCAGTTCACCCGCGAGAACCTCCCCACCCTGGTGGAACTGGCGGACGTCAACGCCGGGGAACTGGAGCAGAAGTACCGGATGCACCCGTTCGTGCAGCAGATGCACTGGGTCGCCTACCCCCCGCGCAACTTGCAGAAGGCGATCGTGGACTACTACCGCGCCTACACCCACACGGTGCGCTGGCTGGATGAGGACCTCATCGGCGCGGCAGAGCTCACCCGCTTCGAGCACGAACTCGTCGACGAGTGGGAGCGGGAGTTCGAGTGGATGCTCGATGCACTCGACGCGGGCGCCGGCGACGACGAGAAGAAGACCGCCGGCAAGGCCCTGCTGCGGCAGCTGCTCGGCCAGACCGGCCTCGCGGTGCGCGCACGCTACAACGACCCGTTCTTCGCCCGGGGCCAGCGCCACATGCTCGCCGACACTGGCAAAATCGGTTGGCACGCCGACTTCGAGGCCCGGATCGCCGAGCTGCTGAAGGTCGGCACCTGATCCCCCCTCCGGGGGGATCACAGCAAAGGAGATCCGCATGACCGCCTGGAGCGAGCGCTCCCCGATCTCCGCCGCCATGCTCAACCCCGCCCTGATAGCCGCCGTCCTGGCCACGGCCGCGCAGGGTTACGGCAAGGAGACGGAGCAGGGCATGCCCTGGGCCTTGTCGTTCGTCGCGGCCCCCATGGTCCTGCACCGAGCCACCCGCGAGGCCCTGCCCGCCTCCACCCGCACCCATCTGGCCGCGTGGACGGGTAAGAACCCCGTCCTGCGCGCCGGTTTCCCCGCCCGGGCCCAGACCCTGGCCGCACCCGTCAAGGAAGGAACCCGGTTCGGCCTGGCTCACCACGCCCTCGTCCTGGAAGACGACGGCCGTCTGCGGTCCGCCTACCGCAGACCGCGTGGCTTCACAGCCCCCGACGAACTCGACCAGCTGCTGCGCAAAGCCAGCCTGGTGGGGCGCTGGCTGGCCAAAGCCGACAGTCCCGCGACTGTCTTTGCGCTCCTTGGCGTGGCACCCTGAGCCGGTGCAACTGCTCGCGATCATCCTGTACAGCAAGACCGGCGACCGGCAGGTCCTGGACTTCACCCCGGGCGCCCTGAACGTGGTGACCGGAGAATCGAAAACGGGCAAGAGCGCCCTGCTGGAGATCGTCGAATCCTGCCTGGGACGCGACACCCTGCAGATGCCGGTCGGGCCCATCACCAGCACCGTGTCCTGGTACGCCGCCCTGTTCCAGCTGGAGACCGGCCGCGCGTTCGTGGCCCGGCCCGCGCCCAAACCCGGCAAATCCTCCACCCAGCAGGCCATGCTGGCCTTCGGCGCGGACCTCGAACCCCCAAACTACGAGGACCTCGAGGTCAACTCGGACACCAACGCGGTCCGTGAACAGCTCGGGCGCCGTATCGGCATCGAAGAGAACCTGCACGAGGCGCCCACCGGATCCACCCGGCAGGCCCTGGAGGCCCACATCGGCCACGCGGCCCTGCTGTGCCTGCAACGCCAGAGCGAGATCGCCGACCCCGGATTCCTCTTCCACCGCCAGGGCGAGCAGTTCATGGCGCAGACCCTGAAAGACACCATTCCCTACTTCCTCGGCGCCGTCCCCCGCGACCAGGCCCTCAAACGCGCCCAGCTCACCGCCGCCCGGCGCGAGGCACGCACAGCGGAGACGGCCTACCAGCAAGCCCTCCAGGCTGCGCAGACCGCGCAGGCGGGCCTGGCCACACTGTGGCGCGAAGCCTTCGCCCTGGGCATGGTCGACTCCGAAGAACAGCCCGAGCGCACCGCCGCCCTTGCCGCCCTGCACCAAGCGGTGACCGCCGGCCCGGTGCCGGCCGAAGCCGACCCGCAGACAGCAGCCCGCCGCAGCGACCTCGAACGCGAACGCGACACCCTGCGCGCCCGCCTCAGAAGCGTCGCCGACGAACGCGAACTCCTTCTGCAGCAGGACGAATCGGCCGGCGACTATGCGGGAGCAGTACGCACCCAGACCGCACGATTGGCCAGCCTGAACCTGCTCAACACGCCGCCCGACCACAACCGGGACCACACCGCCTGCGCCCTGTGCGGCTCGGCCCTGCCCGAACCCGACCCCACAGCGGCAGAACTCCACCGGAGCCTGCTGAGCCTGCAACACCAGCTCCAGGGCGTCGAAGCGGCCCGACCGGCCCGCCGGGCCGCCCTCACTCAGCTCGACGAGACAGCCAGCGAACTACGCGCCCGTATCCGCACCGTCGAACAAACCCTCCACTCCCTCGTCTCCGCCCGCGCCGTCACCGAACAGCTCACCGACACCTCCCGCCGCGACTTCATGCGTGGACGCATCCACGCCGGCCTCGCCGCACTGCCGGCCAGCACCGACGAAGAAGTGACCCGGCTCAAGCACCTGCTGGACACCGTCCAGGCACGGATCGCAGCACTGGCAGCCGAACTCGACCCCAACGAGGAACGCGAACAGCTCACCTCACGCCTCGTCGCCCTCAGCCAGGACATGACCGACTGGGCAGACAGGCTCCAACTAGAGCACAGCGGACAGAGCGTACGCCTCGACCTCAGCCGCCTGACCGTCGTCACCGACACCGAACAGGGACCAGCCCCGCTCTTCCGTATCGGCAGCGGCGAGAACTGGGTCGGCTACCACGTGATCGTCCACCTCGCCCTGCACCGCTACTTCACCCGCCAGAACCGGCCCGTCCCGCGCATCCTGATGCTGGACCAGCCCACCCAGGTCTGGTACCGCTCAGAAGTCGACCAGCAGTCAGGGACCCTGGACGACGACACCGACCGGGCAGCTGTCACACGCCTGTTCCGTCTCATCCACGACGTAGCCTCCGAACTCGCCCCTGACCTGCAGATCATCGTCTCCGACCACGCCAATCTCGACGAGCCGTGGTTCCAGGAGTCGGTCCGCCACAACTGGCGTGGCGGACGTAAGCTCATCCCACAAGCCTGGATCGAGTGAGCCCCTACGTGCTGGGGAGAACACGATCGGCGCGGCGAGCATCACAGACACACCCCCACGCGCGCGGGGAAGACGTACGGACCGTCGTAGACCGGCTGTACGAGCAGGACAGACCCCCACGCGTGGGGAAGACACCAGGCCGTTCGCTCCGGCCGCGAACGCCATGGAAAGACCCCCACACGCGTGTGGGGAAGACGCCGCGGCGGCCGAGACCTTCCTGACCCCGCTGGACAGACCCCCACGCGTGTAGGGAAGGCCCTTCGGGACATGCATCTTTGAAAGGCTATCAGGTCGTTTTTTGCTTACTTGGCCGTAGTTGGTTGTGTGGGGGCGTCCATCCGATGACTGGCACCAAGTTGAGATCCCTGCTCGTAGGCGACGGCATCAGCGCGCTGGAGACGATTGCCAAAGACGCCGTCGTGTAGGGCGGGCGACCGCGGAAGCGTTGATGTTGCAAGTCGAGGCAGAGCTGTTAAGGGCGGGGGAGGGTTCTCGCGTAGAGCCGAGCCAGCAGGGGTACCTGGTAGGTTCCGTCGCCGATGGATGTCAGTAGTCCGGCGTCGACCAGGTTCTCCGAAAGGCGCTCTGCATCCGCGATGCCACAGCCGAGGAGACGCGCGGTTTCCTTAAGGGGCAGAAATGTCTCAGCGGACGAGCTCAGTATGCGGAAGGCGTCGGCTTGGCCGGCGCTGAGTTCGTCATAGCTGCTCTGGATGGCAGGTTTCACCGCCTGCAGTTCGTCCAGGCGGCTGTCCTCGTCTGCGAGCCTGTCTGCCAGGTCTGAGACTGTCCAGGTCCGGCGTGCCACCAGGCGGCGGGCAGCGGCACGGACAGCGAGCGGCAGGAAGCCGCATGCGGCTATCACGTAGCGCGCCGGCCCGTGTTCACCTGGCAGTGGGCGGCCGACAATCCTGGTGAAGAGCTGGAGCGCCTCGGCAGGGGACATGACGTCGAGCTCCACCAGGTGCGCACCGGCCAGGTCGATCAACCGCTTGCGAGAGGTGATGAGAACGGCGCACCCTCGTGCTCCGGGCAGCAGCCACTGGACCTGTGTCGCGTCCGTCGCGTGGTCCAGGACCACGAGGACACGACGGCCGTGCAGAGCCGAGCGGTATAGCGCAGAGCGTTCTTTGAGGCCTGCCGGAACGGCTGTCTCTGTCACCCCCAGAGCGTGGAGTGCTGCGGCGAGTGAAGCCTCCGGTGTTGTCTGGTGGAGGTCCAGGTAGAGATGGCCGTCCGGGAAGAGTTGTGCAACTGCGTGGCCGGCCTGGAGGGCCAGGGCGGTCTTTCCTACGCCGCCGGGACCGCATACAGCCGCGATGGGCAGGCTGTCACCGGTCGTGGCAGCAGTCAGCACGTCTTCCAGTTCGGCTAGTACGTCCGAGCGTCCTACGAAGTCGGGTACTGCGGGCGGCAGTTGAGCCGGGAGGATGTAGGAAGGAGTCCGCGCGTTGGTGGGGGAGGGCGCCGTGTTGACCGCCAGTTCTGGGTCTGCCTGCAGGATCCGCTCCTTTAGGCGGACCAGCTCTTCCCGCGGGTCGACGCCTAGTTCTTCGGCGAGCAGCCTGCGGGTGTCCGAGTACACCGCGAGGGCCTCGGACTGCCTCCCTGCCCGGTACAGGGCGAGCATCAGCAGCTCGCGCAGACGCTCACGCAGCGGATGGGCAGACGTCAGCGCGACAAGCTCGGCCACGATGTCAGCATGCAGACCGCACGCGAGGTCCAGGTCCAAGCGACTTTCGAGCAGCTGCAGTCGCCATTCCTCCAGACGGACCCGCTGAGCATCCGCGAAGGGGCCGGGTACCCCGGCCAGTGGTTCGCCCTCCCACAGCCCCAGTGCCTGGCGCAGAAATATCCGCGCGTGCTCCAGATCCCCTTGTACGCGCATCTGCTCAGCCTGTCTGGCCAGATGACTCGCCACGCTCACGTCGAATGCTTGGCCGGGCAGGCGTAGGGCGTAGCCGCCGGACTCGCTGACGAATGTTCCCGGGTCCATCACCTTGCGCAGCCGGGAGGCATACGTCCGCACGGCGGCCAGCGCCTGCGACGGTGGTTCAGTGCCCCACAACGCGTCGATGAGTTCCGCTGCTGTCGCGGTCCGTCCTTCCCTGAGCACCAAGGCGGCGAGCAGGGCCCGTTGTTGCGGGGAACCGGCGGACAGCGGCTGTCCGTCCCGCCACAGCCGCACCGGTCCGAGCACCGAGGCGTACAGACCCGAAGCGGGAACCGAGGGACGCGCAGGTGCTGTCGTCGTCGCGTGTCTGCGCGGTGCGCGCCTTTGCGGCGCAATCGCTGAGGGGGCTTGGTCATGCTGGTTGCCGCGGGTTCGCTGCCAGGCCGCGATCCACGCGGGATGCTCGGAGGATGTGACCAGGCACGCGGTGAGGAAGCCGGTCAGCTGGTGCGTGTCACGCGGCACCGTCTGTCCCAGCAAAATGCGGTGGGCGGTGCTGTGAGGAAGCCGTCCCGCGCCTGCGCGTTCTTCCATCACACGCACCGAGGCTGCGGCTGCGGCGCTCAGATCTCCAGCTTGAAGCCCACGTGTGAGGCGGTGAAGCCCAGCCGCTCGTAGAAACGATGGGCGTCGGTGCGCGTGCAGTCCGAAGTCAGCTGCACCAGCCGGCAGCCCTGGCGGCGGGACTCGTCGATCGCCCACTCGATGAACCGGGTGCCCAGCCCGCTGCCGCGCTCGTCGGCATGGACCCGTACGCCCTCGATGATCGACCGGGTGGCACCCCGCCGCGACAGTCCGGGGATGATGGTGAGCTGGAGCGTGCCCACGACACGGCCCTCGCGCACGGCGACGACCAGCTGCTGGTTGGGGTCCGCGCTGAGGCGGTCCAGTGCGCTCAGGTAGGGCGCGAGGTCGTCGGGCGACTCCCGGGTGGCGCCGAGCGGGTCGTCGGCGAGCATGCCGACGACGGCCGGAATGTCGTCGGCGATCGCGGCGCGTATGTCGAGATCTCCCATGCCCGGAGCCTACGCGGGCACGTTCAGCGACTCCACGACCCGGACCAGGGGAGCCAGCTCCGGGTTCCCGGCCGCCTCGTCGAGGGCCTCGCGCAATGCCGTGTCATTGGTGGGACGAGCCTGTCCGAGCAGGTGCAGCCCTGCCTCGGTGACGTTGGTGTAGATGCCCCGCCGGTCCGTCGGGCAGAGGTAGCGCTCCAGAAGGCCACGGTCCTCCAGGCGGGTCACCAGCCGGGTGGTCGCGCTCTGGCTGAGCACGACCGCATCGGCGACCTGCTTCATCTGCAGATGTCCTCCTTCGCCGTCGTGCTGTCGGCTGAGGACGTCGAGCAGGGAGTATTCGCGCACGCTCAGGTCGTGCTGCGACTGGAGGGCGCGCTCGATGTGCGCCTCGATCCTGCCGTGCAGCAGAGAGAGAGCGCACCAGCCCTGGGCGAGGGCGGTGAGCGCGGGATCCGTGGCAGTCATTGGGCGTTTTCCTCCGTCCCGGAGCGACTGAAACCAGGGTAGAGCAGGTTCGCAATATCCCTCGGTTGCATATAGCCCGCGTCTGCAACTATTGTGGACGCACGTTAAGCGCACCTGCAATCGTCTGGGAAGGTTCTATCCCCATGCCTCTCGCGCTTCTGGCCCTCGCGATCGGGGCCTTCGGAATCGGCACGACCGAGTTCGTGATCATGGGTCTGTTGCCCGAGGTCGCGGGCGACTTCGGGGTCTCCATCCCCACCGCCGGCCTCCTGGTGACCGGCTACGCGCTCGGTGTGGTGATCGGTGCCCCGCTGATGACCGTCCTCGGCACCAGGCTCCCGCGCAAGCGGATGCTGATGCTGCTGATGGGTCTGTTCATCGTCGGCAACCTGGTGTCCGCGGTGGCCCCCGTCTTCGCCGTCATGCTGATCGGCCGCGTGGTCGCCTCCCTCGCCCACGGTGCCTTCTTCGGCATCGGCTCGGTCGTCGCGGCCGAACTGGTCGCGCCGAGCAAGAAGGCGGGAGCCATCGCGATGATGTTCACCGGCCTCACGGTGGCCAACGTGATCGGTGTCCCGCTCGGCACCCTCGTCGGGCAGCACGTCGGCTGGCGTGTCACCTTCGGTATCGTCGCCGCCCTGGGCGGCGTGGGTCTGGCCGGTATCGCCAGGCTGGTTCCCGAACTGCCCAAGCCGGCGGGCGTGCACCTGCGGCACGAGCTGGCCGCGTTCAAGAACGCCCAGGTCCTGCTTGCCATGGCAATGACCGTTCTCGGCTTCGGCGGGGTCTTCGCGGCCATCACCTACATCGCGCCGATGATGACCCAGGTCACCGGCTTCGCCGACGGCTCCGTCACCTGGCTGCTGGTCCTCTTCGGACTCGGCATGGTGGGCGGCAACCTCGTCGGCGGCACATTCGCCGACCGCGCCCTGATGCCCATGCTGTACGTGTCCCTGGGCGCCCTGGCCGTCGTTCTCGCCCTGTTCACGCTCACCGCACACAACAGGTTCGCGGCGGCCCTGACCGTGGCCCTGATCGGCGCCCTGGGCTTCGCCACCGTGCCACCGCTGCAGAAGCGCGTCCTCGACCAGGCGCACGGTGCCCCCACCCTGGCCTCGGCCGTGAACATCGGTGCCTTCAACCTCGGCAATGCCCTGTCCGCCTGGCTCGGCGGCATGGTGATCGCCGCCGGCTACGGCTACACGTCTCCCAACTGGGTCGGCGCCGCCCTGGCCGCGGCCGCCCTGGTCCTCGCCTTCCTCTCGGCCGCGATGGAACGCCGCGACAACACCCCGGCCACCGTGACCGCCGACGGCAGTCCCGCCCGGCAGCACGAGCCGGTCCACCGCTGAGCCGCGCTGCGGCGCGCCACCCCCTCCCCTGAACCTCACCAGCCCCGTGTAGGAGAAAGAACTCATGAGCACCACCGCCGTCGCCCCCCTCACCATCCAGGACGCCGAGCTGCTGATCGCCGAGGCCCGCCGAGCGGCCGAGACCGCCGGAGTCGCCGTCAGCATCACCGTTCTGGACGCCGGAGGCCATCTGCTGGCCTTCCGGCGGGACGACCGCGCTGTGCTGATCTCCGGCGAGACCAGCACCCGCAAGGCGTACACGGCGCTGCAGCTGAACACCCCCACCGCCGACCTCGTCGACGCCGTCCAGCCAGGTGGTCCCTTCCACACCCTGCCGACGGCGCTGGAGCGGCCGCTGCTCTTCATCGCCGGGGGTGTCCCCGTCCGGCGTGACGGCCGGCCCGTCGGGGCGGTCGGCATCGGCGGCGGCACCCCCGACCAGGATCACGGCTTCGCCGTCACCGCCGTGGAGGCACTGGCCTGACGCCCTGTGGAGGGCCTCAGCCCGCTGTCACCGTCAGCCCGCTGTCACCGTCAGCCCGCTGCCACCGTCAGCGGCGCGAACCGCTGTGTCCAGTCGCCCGGCAGCTCCGCGATGCCGTACGTCATGACGGAGTTCATGGCGACGGAGGTCAGTCCGTGCTCCTTCACCCAGGCCAGCAGTTCCTCGTGCCGCACATCGATGTCGGTGCGCAGCGGGCGGTCGGTGTGTGCGGCGAGCGACGCGATGAGGGCCTTCGCCGTCGGAGTGTCACGGGCGATCAGCGGCCCGACGACATGGGTCTCCATGTTGGGCCAGGCGGCCGCGTAGCCCACGATCCGGCCGTCGTCCACGGCCACGCGGAGCTGATCCGCGAAGGCGGGCAGTCGGGTGATCAGTGGGGTGCGGTCGCTGCCGAACACCTCCTCGTCCAACTGGAGAAGAGAACCGAGATCCTCGGCGGTGGCCGGCCGCGTCGCCACCCGGGGTTCGGGGCCGCCCGGGGTGAAGGGACCGGCCAGCATCTCCGAGCGTCCCGTGGTCTTGAACCCCAGCTCCTCGTAGAGCGGGCGGCCGTACGGGGTGGCGTACAGGGTCAGAGGGATCGGCCCCGTCACCGAGAGGATGTGCCGCATCAGCCGCCGCCCGACACCCTGACGGGAATGCCGTTCGGCGACCAGAACCATGCCGATCGCGCCGAGATCAGGGTGCTCTCCCGGGCCGTACTGCGTGAGGACGCAGGCGGCGACCAGGCCTCCGCCGGGGTCGTCGATGCCGTAGCCCTGCCCGGCCGTGAGCAGGAGACGCCACTTGTGTTCCTCGCGCCGCCACCCCCGGTCCTCGGACAGGTCGGCGCAGGCGACGAGATCGCGTGGCGTCAGTCGGCGAATGGGCAGAGCGGCGACGGAAGGAGTTGGCACGCAGGTCAGGCTTGCCGACCTGCACCCCCGGCGTCCACCTGTTTCAAAGGGGACACACGCGCTTTTGGCCATGTCGCCGCCATGAGTGCAGCTCCCTGGAACTGCGGGTTGTTTCACGTGAAACGAGGGGCGGCCACCGACGGAACGAGGCACGGGGGTACGTGTGCCCGAAGCGGCGGCGGGTAGTGTCGAGTCCGGTTCACGTCTGCGGCAGGGCGTTACGGCGGCAGTGTCGCGTCTCACGCCCGACCAGGTGGAGCCGGCCGTCAACGGGGGGAACGCAGGCACTTTCCGAGTGAAGTGCGGGGACCGACCGCAAGATGTTCGAGGCGAGGCACACCATGGACGCTCCGACCACCGCGTCGACGGACGGCGACGGGGCCGTCGGAGGCGGCTGGTTCACACCGCCCCACAGCAGTCCCGCGGGCGAACCCTCCGCCGAGCTGTCGGTCGTGGCGCCGGGTGGTTCGGGGGAGACGCCCGGACGCCGTGTCCCACCGCAGCGCGGCGCGCCACCCCGGCAGGACCCCTCCCCGGACGCGATCCGCGTGCGCGACACCATGGCGGAGATCCGTCCGATCGCCGACAAGGTCACCTCGTACTTCTACGCGCTGCTCTTCGTCCGCCACCCCGAACTGCGTGCACTCTTCCCGGCCGCCATGGACACCCAGCGGGACCGGCTGCTCAAGGCCCTGCTCACGACGGCCGAGCACATCGACAACACGCCCGTCCTGGTCGAGTACCTGCAGAACCTGGGACGCGGGCACCGCAAGTTCGGCACCCGCGCCGAGTACTACCCGGCTGTCGGCGAGTGCCTCATCGGCGCGCTGAGCAGGTACGCCTCGGGCAGCTGGAGCCCCGAGACGGAGGCGGCCTGGGTGCGGACGTACACCGCGATGTCCCAGGTGATGATCGACGCGGCGGCCACGGACGAGCTGCGGGCACCCGCCTGGTGGCACGCGGAGGTCGTCACGCACGAGCTCAGGACCGCGGACGTCGCGGTGCTCACGCTCCGCCCGGAGCAGCCGTACCCCTATCTCGCCGGGCAGTACGCCGGCATGGAGACGCCCTGGTGGCCTCGGGTCTGGCGGCACTACTCCTTCGCCTCCGCGCCCCGCTCGGACGGTCTGCTCACCTTCCACGTGAAGGCTGTCCCGGCCGGTTGGGTCTCCAACGCCCTGGTCCACCGCGCCCGCCCCGGCGACGTGGTCCGCCTCGGACCGCCCGGCGGCTCGATGACCGTCGACCACACCACGGACAACGGACTGCTCTGCCTGGGCGGCGGCACCGGCATAGCGCCGATCAAGGCGCTGGTCGAGGACATCGCCGACCGCGGCGCACGCCGCCCCGTCGAGGTGTATTACGGCGCCCGCACCGACCACGACCTGTACGACCTCGACACCCTGCTCCGACTTCAGCAGAGCCATCCCTGGCTCGCGGTACGCGCGGTCGCAGACCAGCGGGCGCGGATCCAGCTCCCCGACGCCATCCGCGGGCGCGGCCCGTGGACCGAGTACGACGCCTACGTCTCGGGCCCGCCCGGCATGATCCGCAACGGCGTCCATGCGCTGCGGGATGCCGGTGTCCCCGCGCACCGCATACGGCACGACTCGGTCGAGGAACCGGTCGTCGTCGGCTACTGAGCCGTCACCCGAGGTCGGGGGCGTGCATGGCCCGGACACCCTCGATATTGCCGTCCAGGTAGTGCCGCAGGGACAGCGGTACGAGGTGCACGGAGGCGATCCCGACCCGGGTGAAGGGGACGCGGACGATCTCGTACTCGCCCGCGGGCTCATCGACTTCGGGGCCGTGCCGGCGCTCGGGGTCCATGGACTCCAGCCGGCAGACGAAGAAGTGCTGGACCTTCACGCCGGTCGCGCTGCCGCTGTCGCCTATGTGCTCCACGGTGTCCACGAAGCAGGGTACGACGTCGGTGATCTTGGCGCCGAGTTCCTCGTCCACCTCGCGGTGCAGGGCGTCGACGACGGTGCTGTCCTCCGGCTCGACGCCGCCACCGGGGGTCACCCAGTAGGGATCGACACCGGGCTTGGTGCGCTTGATCAGGATCAGGTCATCGCCGTCCAGAAGAACGGCACGCGCGGTGCGCTTGACCACGGGTCGGACGGTCATGGGAGAAATGTGGCCCAGCTTGTTCCACGTGAAACATCGTGGGGACCCATCGAGCGGCCGTACCCCGGGTAGCCCACGGAATCGTGCTCAACCCCAGTCCGCGGCCGCGTGCCGGAGCCATTCGTGCGCCCGCGCCACGTGGGGCATGGCGAGCGTGCCGGTGCGCACCACCAGGAAGTACGTCCGCAGCGGAGGTACCGCGGGATCGTGCAGGGCCATGACCTCACCGCGTTCCAGGGCGGCCGCGCACAGGTACCGGGGCAGGACGGCGAGCCCGGCACCCGCGACCGTACAGGCGAGGACCGCGCGCAGGTCCGGTACGACGACCGTGCCCGAGGCGGCCGGACGGGCGTCGAACACGGAGCCCCAGTAGCGGGAGACGAAGGGCAACGACTCATGGACCTCCACGACGGGCAGGTAATCCAGGGCGGGCGCACCCTTGTCCCCCACCGTCCCGGCGCCGATCTCCACGGCCCAGCGCGGAGCGGCGACCAGCACATGCTCCTCGTCACAGAGCGCGGTGGCGGTGAGCAGGGCGCCGCGCGGCCGGAGCGTACTGATGACCAGGTCGTGGTGTCCGGCGGACAGCCCCTCCAAGGTCTCCTCGGCGTTTCCGAAGGAGGCTCGCAGCGCGAACCCCTGGCCGTCGTCACCGGCGAGCTCCGTGAGGGCGGGGAGGGCGCGCTCGGCCGTGAATTCCGGCGGGCCGGCGAGATGCAGGGTGCGTACGGAGAATTCGTCGTCGAGGCCGCGTTCCGCGATCTCCACGAGGGCGTCGAGGTGAGGGGCGGCCTTGTGGGCGAGTTCGTCCCCGATCGTCGTGGGGGTCACCCCCCGGGCCTGGCGCAGGAAGAGCGGACGGCCCAGCTGCCGTTCCAAGGTCCGGATCTGGGCGGTCACGGCCGGCTGCGAGAGGCCGAGCAGGGCGGCGGCGCGGGTGAAGGATCCGGCCCGGTGCACGGTCACGAAGGTGCGCAACAAGGCCAGATCCATCCCACGCCCTCCCGTTCGGCCTGCCCCTTTCCCGGCCCCTGGGCAGGTCCACAACTATAAATAAGTCGATAGGTCTCTGCCGCTACAGTGATTGGACACTGACGCAGAGTCAACTAGCCTTGGTCACGCGGTTCTTGGCGCGCTGGAACCGCGACGGTCCGAGCCACGAGGGGGGAGGCTCGGACCGTCCGTCATGCGTAGCCGGACCGGTGCGGGCGTCCGTAATCCGGTCACCCGGCCGACTCGTCGAGTGCGCGGAGCACATCCGCCACCAGATCCTCGGGATCTTCGGCCCCGACCGACAGCCGGATGAAGCCCTCCGGCACGTCGTCCCCGCCCCAGCGCCGGCGCCGCTCGGCCGTGGAACGCACCCCTCCGAAGCTCGTCGCGTCGTCGACCAGCCGCAGGGATTCGAGAAAGCGTTCCGCACGCGCGCGCGTGGGCAGCGTGAACGAGATCACCGAGCCGTAGCGGCGCATCTGCTGCGAGGCGATCTTGTGGGCCGGATCGTCGGCCAGCCCCGGATGGCGCAGCCCGGTCACCTCGGGCCGCCCGCGCAGCGCCTCCGCGAGCAGCAGGGCGGTCGCGTTCTGCCGGTCCACCCGCAACTCGAGGGTGGCGAGGGAGCGGTGCGCCAGCCAGGCTTCCATCGGCCCGGAGATCGCACCGATGATCTTGCGCCAGCGGCGTACGGCGGCCATGGCCTCCGCGTCCCGTCCGACGACGTACCCCAGCAGAACGTCCCCGTGTCCGGTGAGCTGCTTGGTGCCGCTGGCCAGGGAGAAGTCGGCGCCCAGCGCCAGCGGCCGCTGGCCGAGCGGGGTGGCGAGGGTGTTGTCGACGGCGACGAGGGCGCCACGCGCGTGTGCCGCCTCGGCGAGCCGCCGGATGTCACACACGTCGAGGCCCGGGTTGCACGGCGACTCGATCAGCAGCAGCTTCGCGCCGTCCAGGACGTCGAGCTGGGCGTCACCGGCGGTCGGCGCGGTGCGCACCTCGATGCCGTAAGCCTCCAGCTGGGCGCGGACCAGGGGCAGCACCTGATAGCCGTCGGAGGGCAGTACGACCGCGTCCCCGGCACGCAGCTGGGAGAACAGCACCGCCGAGACGGCCGCCACGCCGGACGCGAACACCAAGGTCTCGACGTCCTCACCGGGCGCCTCCAACTCACCGACGGCCCGCTCCAGATGCGTCCAGGTCGGGTTCTCGTCCCGCCCGTAGGCGTACGGTCCGCTGACCTCGCCCGGCAGATGGAAGTGCGCGGCGAACACCGGTCCGGGCAGGGTCGGCTCGTTCTTGACCGGTTCGGGGAGCCCCGCGCGCACCGCTCGTGTGCCCTCGCCCATGGCTGCCTGGCTCATACGGCCGCTCCTTCCACTTCGTCGCGCACGGCGGCGAGCAGTCCCTCGCTCGCCCCTTCCACCATCTCAAGACATTCCTCGAAGCCGTCCAGACCGCCGTAGTACGGATCCGGTACGTCGAGGTCGTCACCGGCAGCGGGGTCGAAGGAGCGCAGCAGCCGCACCTTGCGGGCGTCCTCCTCGGTGGGGGCCAGGCGGCGCAAAGCCTTGAGGTGACCGGAGTCGAGCGCGATCACCAGGTCGAGGCGGGCGAACCAGGCCACCTGGAACTGGCGGGCGGTGTGGTCGCTGTCGTAGCCGTGTTCCGCAAGGACGCGTACGGTGCGCGGGTCGGCGCCGTCGCCCTCGTGCCAGCCGCCGGTTCCGGCGCTGTCGGCCTCGACCCGGTCGTCGAGTCCGGCCTCGGCCAGGCGGGCACGGAAGACGGATTCGGCCATCGGGGAACGGCAGATGTTGCCCGTGCAGACGAAGCAGACGCGGAAGGTCATGGCGTGCTCAGTCCGAGTCGGGAAGGATCATGTTCAGGGCCCAGGACACGATCGAGATGATCAGACCGCCCAGCACGGCCGTCCAGAACCCCTCCACGTGGAAGCTCAGGTCGAGTTTGTCGCACACCCATGACGTCAGCAGCAGCATCAGCGCGTTGACCACCAGGGTGACCAGACCGAGCGTGAGGATGAACAGCGGGAAGGTCAGGATCTTCACGATCGGCTTGACGAGGAAGTTCACCAGACCGAAGACCAGGGCGACGAGGATCAGGGTCCAGACCTTCTTCGCGGTGCTGTCGCCGGTCAGAGTGATCTTGTCGAGCAGCCACACGGCGACCGCCAGGGCGCCCGCGTTGGCGATCGTCTTGACTACGAAATTCTTCATGTGTCTGATCGTGACAGACGAGATCGAACGCAAGTAGTGAGGCGAGGGCGACAACGGCGATGAAGGCATTCCGGCTGGACGAACTGGAGGCGGAGCGCGCCGCCAACGACGGTGCCTACCTGCAGTTCCTGCGCGAGCGGAACATGTCGGTCGGCCTCTACGCCCTGGACGCGGGCGAGCGGGACCCACAGCAGCCCCACAACCAGGACGAGGTCTACTTCGTCGTCAGCGGCCGTGCCGCCATCACGGTCGGCCTGGAGACCACGCAGGTCGCACGGGGCAGCGTGGTGTACGTGCCGGCCGGGGTGGCCCACAAGTTCCACCACATCAGCGAGGACCTGAGGGTCCTGGTCGTCTTCTCTCCGCCTGAGGCCTGACCCCGGTCCTCGGGGTTCCCTAGGGGACGGGTCAGGGGAGGACAAGGGATCCGAGGCCCCCTGACGGCCCCCTCGTGGCTCTAGCATCGAGAGCAGGACATCGCATCGTGCGGGACGCACGAGACTTCCGTGCCAAGCGCACGAGAAAGCTGAGGACAGGGCAATGCGAGAGATCTTCACGGGTCTGCCGTGGTGGGTGAAGTGGATCGCGGTGCCGGTCATCGCACTGGTGGTGTTCGGTGGCCTGATCGGCGCGATCGTCGGCTTCCTGGCCTATCTGCTCTTCAAGCTGCTGATCTTCGTGGCACTGGTCGGCGGGCTGATCTACATCGTGCGGAAGTTCATGTCGAACTCCTCGTCGAAGAGCGACTGGTGAGGACCGTGGGAATCGGTGGCCGGTAACAGGAATCACCGGTTCCCTCGGGCGAGGGAAGTTTCCCCCAACGGGCCGACCGAAGGCGGCGACAGACGGTTAGAGTCGCTGACCCCCTCGCGCTCCGGGAGCGACTCTTGGCCACGCTTGACGCCGCCTCAGCACCCACGGAACACCGCCCACCACCCGCCCGACGCAGTTCCACCACACCCCCCGTGCAGCGGCCGGCCACCCAGGCCGACCCCGCACAGCCGCATTCGGCCACTCTCATCAGTTCCGTGCAGCGCGCCATGCGTCTGCTGGAATGTGTCGCAGAGCACGAACACGGCGCCCCCGCCAAACAACTGGCCCGCGAGACCGGCCTCGCCCTGCCCACCGCCTACCACCTGCTGCGCACTCTCGTGCACGAGGGATACCTCCACCGTGACAAGGGCCTGTTCTTCCTCGGCGAGGCCGCCGAGCGGCTGAGCAGCAGCGGAGCGCAGCAGAAACGTCGCAGCGCGGTCGTCGACACCCTCGCCCACTGGCGGGATGCGATCGGTGTACCGGTCTACTACGCGATGTACCGGGACGGTGAGATCGAGGTCGTGTGCGTCTCCGACTCCCCGGCTGCTCCGGCGGTCGAGGAGTGGGCGGACTTCCGCGAGACCGCCCATGCACATGCGATCGGCCAGTGTCTGCTCTCCCAGCTGGACGATGTCGCCCGCCGCGACCATCTCGACCGGTACCCCGTGCAGACGCTCACCCCGTACACGGTGCGTGACAGCCACGCGCTGCTGCGCAGGCTGGAGCGCACCCGCCGGATGGACCCGGCGGTCGAGCGCCAGGAGTACACGCTGGGGACGGTGTGCGCGGCCATCCCCATCACCGCGGGCACCACGGCCGCCACCATGGCCATCTCCCTTCCGCTTCACCAGGCCGACCGGCTGCTGCCCGCGGTACGGCAGTTGCAGGGCGAAGTCGGAAGGCACCTGGGTTCCCTGGCCATCGCTATCAGTATCTGAAAACTCACTCCTTGTGATCTCCCGTGTACGTTCAGCAAGATTTGACCACTATCAAAGGGGTAAACCCGGCCAGTCGGCGTCATATGACGGGGTAGACGATGCGCGAGTCCGTACAAGCAGAAGTCATGATGAGCTTTCTCGTCTCGGAGGAGCTCTCCTTCCGCATCCCCGTGGAGTTGCGCTACGAGACCTGTGATCCGTATGCCGTGCGGCTCACGTTCCATCTGCCCGGGGACGCGCCGGTGACCTGGGCGTTCGGCCGTGAGCTGCTGATCGACGGGGTGGGCCGGCCGTGCGGCGAGGGTGATGTGCATATCGCACCCGCCGATTCCGAGGTGCTGGGCGAGGTGCTGATCCGTCTTCAGGTCGGCTGCGACCAGGCGATGTTCCGTTCCTCGGCGCCCCCGCTGGTGGCATTTCTCGACCGTACGGACAAGCTGGTGCCGCTCGGCCAGGAAGGCGCGCTCGCCGATTTCGACGCCCATCTGGACGAAGCCCTGGACCGCATCCTGGCCGAGGAGCAGAGCGCCGGCTGAGACGCCGCGGCCACGGGGGACACGTTCCTCCCCCCGATCCGGATGAGGACACGCAGGAACGCTTCTGCGTGCTCTCCTGGCGCCGTCAGTGCTTCCGGCGCCGCCCCCGTCCGCCGCGTGCCGGTACCTCCAACGCCGCGACCGCCTCCGTGCCCGGCCGGTCGGCCGACACCACCAGGGCTGCCAGCAACGTGGTGACCGGCACCGAGGCGACCAGTCCGATCGAGCCGACCAGTGTGCGCACGACCTCTTCGGCCACCAGCTCACTGTTGGCGACCGTCGTCACGCTGCTCTGCGCGATGGAGAAGAGCAGCAGCAGCGGCAGCGCCGCGCCCGCGTAGGCCAGCACGAGGGTGTTGACGACGGAGGCGATGTGGTCGCGGCCGATGCGGATGCCCGCCCGGTACAGCCCGCGCCAGCCCATCGTCGGGTTGGCCTCGTGCAGTTCCCACACGGCCGACGTCTGGGTCACCGTCACGTCGTCCAGCACGCCCAGCGAACCGATGATGACGCCGGCCAGCAGCAGACCGCTCATGTCGATCGACGGGTACAGGCCGTGGATCAGCCCGGTGTTGTCGTCGGTGTTGCCGGTGAGAGCGGCCCAGTCGATGAACTCCGAGCCGAGCAGGCCGATCAGGCACAGCGAGACCAGCGTGCCGAGCACCGCCACGGAGGTACGGGCCGACAGTCCGTGACACATGTACAGGGCGATCAGCATGATGGCGCTCGCCCCGACCACCGCCACCAGCAGCGGATTCGAACCCTGGAGGATCGCCGGGAGGATGAACAGGGTCAGCACCATGAAGCTGACGGCCAGTGCGACCAGCGCCATCACCCCGCGCAGGCGGCCCACCACCACGACGGCGAATGCGAAGATCCCGGCCAGCAGCGCCATCGGGAACTTCCGGTTCACATCGGTGACCGAGTACTGCAGATCCTTCGGCGCCGAGGGCTCGTAGGCGACCACGACCTTCTCGCCCTGGTGCAACTGCCGTGACTGGTCGGGCTGCACGATCTCGGTGAAGGTACGGCCCTTGTCCTTGCCGGTGTCGACCCGGACCGTGGCCTTCTTGCAGGTGCCGCCGTCCTCCTGCTTGCCGGACCCTCCCTCGGTGGTGGGGATGTCACCGGTCGAACCGCCCCCCGAGGCGTTGACCGACTTGCAGCTGACCGAGACGACCTTGGCGACCGTGGCCGCCTGCGTCTGCCGGTCGAAACCGACGCCGGTGCGCTCGTGCGGCGGGGCGCCGCCGGGCCACAGCACCACCAGGCCGACCACCACCGCGGCGGTGAAGGGGATCAGGATCGCCGCGATGACCTTGCGCAGATGCTTCGAGACGGGGGCGGCGGGACCGTGGCTGTGCGAGTGGCCGTGTCCGCCGCCGGTACCGGCATGTCCGTGACCCGGACCGGCGCCGGCCGTCCGGCTGTGGGCGTCGCCAGGAGCGTGCTCCTGGCCGGACCCGTGTCCGTACTCACCGCCGTGCTGGTGTCCCTGCCCGTGGACGTGCCCTTGCTCGTGCGCATGGGCACGCCCGGCACCGGCACCATGGCCCCCGTGGCCCGGTTCGCCGCCCGTTGCCGCGCCGTTGCCGCGCCGTGGGTCAGAAGGCGGATAGGGGGGCTGCTGTGTCGTGGTCACCGCCCGATCATCGCAAGAACGGCAGGGGCCCCCTGTTCACCGCGCCCGAATTGACGCTAGCGTGGAGGCACCTTTGCACACGCGGGAGCTCGGAGCACCGGGCTGAGAGGGCGCTGACCTCCGTATTCGCGATGTTTCACGTGGAACAAGTGAAGTTCCACAGGGAGCACCGCTCCACGGAAGCCGCTGCGTCGACCGCCGAACCTGTTACCGGGTAATGCCGGCGTAGGGAGTAGGTCTCATGACCAACAAGGACGCACGCACGCCTGCCTTCAGCCAGGACGAACAGCCCACCACGGGTGAAGCGCCGCAGGGGGCCGGGAAGTCCGTGGGCTGGCACAAGGGCTATGTCGAGGGCTCGCGCCCCGACCTGCGAGTGCCGGTCCGTCAAGTGCACCTGACCAACGGGCAGTCGGTCACCCTCTACGACACCTCGGGCCCGTACACCGATCCGCTCGTCGAGACCGACGTCCGCCGGGGGCTGCCCCCGTTGCGGGAGAACTGGATCGTCGCCCGCGGTGACACCGAGGAGTACGCGGGCCGGCCGGTCCGTCCCGAGGACGACGGGATCAAGCACACCGCGCCGCGCGGCGGGCTGCGCAACCTGGACGCGGTCTTCCCGGGACGTCCGCGCCAGCCGCGCCGGGGCCGGACCGGTGAGGCGGTCACCCAGCTCGCGTACGCGCGCCGAGGCGAGATCTCGCCCGAGATGGAGTACGTGGCCATCCGGGAGAACGTCCCGCCGGAGGTCGTCCGTGCGGAGATCGCGGCGGGGCGGGCCGTGCTGCCGGCCAACGTCAACCACCCGGAGATCGAGCCGATGATCATCGGCAAGCGGTTCCTGGTGAAGGTCAACGCCAACATCGGCAACTCGGCGGTGACCTCCTCCATCGAGGAGGAGGTGGAGAAGATGACCTGGGCGACCCGCTGGGGCGCCGACACGGTCATGGACCTCTCCACCGGCCGCAACATCCACACCACCCGGGAGTGGGTGCTGCGCAACTCCCCCGTCCCCATCGGCACGGTGCCGCTCTACCAGGCCCTGGAGAAGGTGGACGGCCGGGCCGAGGAGCTGACCTGGGAGATCTACAAGGACACGGTGATCGAACAGGCCGAGCAGGGCGTGGACTACATGACCGTCCACGCGGGCGTCCGACTGCCGTTCGTCCCGCTCACGGCGAACCGCAAGACCGGCATCGTCTCGCGGGGCGGCTCGATCATGGCGGCCTGGTGCCTCGCGCACCACAAGGAGTCGTTCCTGTACGAGAACTTCGAGGAACTCTGCGAGATCCTCGCCGCCTACGACGTCACGTACTCCCTGGGCGACGGTCTGCGCCCCGGCTCCATCGCGGACGCCAACGACGAAGCGCAGTTCGCGGAGCTCCGGACCCTCGGGGAACTCAACCGGATCGCCAAGCGTTTCCATGTGCAGACCATGATCGAAGGCCCGGGCCATGTCCCGATGCACAAGATCAAGGAGAACATCGACCTTCAGCAGGAGGTCTGCGATGAAGCTCCGTTCTATACGCTCGGCCCGCTGACCACGGACGTCGCACCGGCGTACGACCACATCACCTCGGGCATCGGTGCTGCGATGATCGCCTGGTGGGGCACGGCGATGCTCTGCTACGTCACGCCCAAGGAGCACCTGGGGCTGCCCAACCGGGACGACGTCAAGACCGGCGTCATCACCTACAAGATCGCCGCCCATGCGGCCGATCTGGCCAAGGGCCACCCGGGTGCGCAGGAGTGGGACGACGCACTGTCCGATGCCCGCTTCGAGTTCCGGTGGGAGGACCAGTTCAGCCTCGCACTGGACCCGGACACGGCCCGCGAGTTCCACGACGAGACCCTCCCGGCGGAGCCGGCCAAGACGGCCCATTTCTGCTCGATGTGCGGACCGAAGTTCTGCTCGATGAAGATCAGCCAGAGCATCACGGAGCGATTCGGCGGCGCGGCGGCCGAGGGGGCGTCTCCGGAGGAGGTCGCGGAGGGAATGCTCCAGAAGTCGAAGGAGTTCGCGGCGAGCGGGAACCGGGTGTATCTGCCGCTGGCGGACTGAACCCCTCCCGGCTGCCGGCCGGTTACCGGTCTCGCCATGCGTCGACGTGTTCCAGCAGATAGGCGGCGAGTTCCGGCGGGTGGAGGCCGAGGGCGGTCACGGCTGTAGCGTCCAGCGGGATCCGGACCGGATCGAAGTCACCTGTGTCGGGGGTGTCGAGTTCGGGACCGCTGCGGCGCTCGGGACGGAGGTCCAGCAGGTCGGCCAGGAAGTAGTGCTGGGTGACGGTGACCGTCTCCACCTCGCGGCGCGGGGCCGTGTCGAGATCGGCGTCGTCGGATTCGACGCTCCCGCCGACCGTCGTCCAGTACAGGGAACCGCCGGGCCATCCTCGGCGCAGGAACACCAGATGGTCGCCGTCGAGGAGGACCGCACGCACTTTGTGACGGACCTTCATCTCCGTGACGACAGCGCGCCGGCTCCCTCCGGCTTCGATCTGCGAGAACACGGTGGCGTGGACGTGTTTCTGCAGGACTGTCCCACTCGTGCCGTGCTGGACCTGATCGCCGGAAAGTGGACCATGCTGGTGCTGGTGGCCCTTGCGGACTGACCCGCACGCTGTATCCGACGGTGCCGCCGTGTGTGGAGGGCATCACCGACTGGGCGCAGGCGAACAGCGCCGCCGTCCGGGCGGCACGGGACGAGTCGACGAGCGCACCGCCCGTCAGCTCCCCGGTGCCACCGGGTAGGACCGGGTGTCCGGCCCGCGCCCCCGGAAGGGGCGCAGGCCGGGCTATTCCGGCTGGTGTTCCGGGCCTCCGAAGTCCGGGCTGGTGTAGTCCGGACTGCTGAAGCTCGGCCGGGGGGCGGGAGCCGCGCCGTCGTCGGTGCTGAAGCCGGGGCGGTCGTAGCCGAGGCGCGGCATCCGGCCCGCCGGTCCCGACGGGGCCGTACGGCGCAGTTCGGCCGTACCGGCGTCAGTGGCCAGCGCTTCCCGCAGGAAGGGCAGGATGCCACGCTCCAGCACGGCGTCCCGCCAGGCCTGCCGGGCCTTGGCCACCTCGCCGTCGGGTTCGCCGTAGGCCCCCGCCTCCAGCGAGGGGCTGTTGCGCAGTGCGGTCAGCAGCAGCCCCGCGCCCGCCATGAGGATGGCGGCCGCGGTCACGGCACCGAACACCCAACCGGCGGTGAGCATGGTCTGGGCGAACGCCGGGGCCGGGTCCAGCATCTTCAGGACGTAGCCGACGAGCAGGAAGATCGCGGCGGCGGTGCCGGCGAGCACGGGCGCCAGGACCAGGGCGAGGGCGAAACCTCCGGCGCCGGTGGTCTCGGCGGCCTCGCCGAGGGTGGTGGCGAGCCCCAGCGAACCGCCCGCGGCCGACTCGGCGGAGTCGGACTGCCGGACGGGGGCCGGGGTGGACCGCGCCGGATTGCGCAGTTCCTCGCGGACCTTCACATAGTGCTGGTACTCGGTCGCCGCGGCCGCCGCTATCAGTGCGGTGGCGTTGAGCGCCATGGTGCGCAGCTGTTCGGTGTTCAAATGCCGACCGGTACCGGCCAGTTCGGGACGGTAAGGGGCGGAGCGCAGCGCCTCGTCGAGGATCCGCTCGTATTCCTGGCGGTCCTCGCTGTGCAGGTGCTGCGGAACGCTGTTCATGTGCATCCCCCGATGCTCCGTAGGGCTGGTGGCTCGCACGCCGGCGAACCGTCGGGCAGAAACGGAGGGGAGCCTGCTACGGATAAACCGATGGTAGAGCCGTTAAGGCACGCGGTGACAGGGGGTTGCCGGAAATTGGGTGTGGCCCGCGTGTGGCGCCGGAGGGACAGAACAGCGTACCGAAAGCTCAGACGTCCAGCGGGAGCTGCCTCACCAGCAGCTTTCCGGCCATGGTCACTCCACCGTCCATGGCGATGGCGAGTCCGTCCGCGTAGATGTGCGGCCCTTCCACGACCGGCCTGGTGTTCTCTTCGTCGTCCTCGGAGCCGACTTCGCCCAGCAGGTAGGGAATCGGGCTGTGCCCGTGAACGATGCGGGTGCCTCCGTACGTATCGAGAAGGGAACGGACGGCGTCTGCACCCCCCGTCGCAGGCTGCGCGCCTTGCGGGCAACCCGGCGCACGGTCGCGTTGCGCGGGATGAACGC